>CAZONK010000128.1:0-9898 GCA_964581095.1 uncultured Roseivirgaceae bacterium | reverse complement strand
ACAGATTTACAATCTGTAACCCTGCATCCTCGTCGATAATTTCGTCAGGGACAACATTTATTGTTGGAGCTGTTTGAGCAAAAACACTATTGAGTGCAATCGTCAACACCAAAAACCCTGATAGAAAAAATTCCTTCTTTACAAAAAAGCCGACTATCTCACTAACTGATCCCATGCACCACATGCTTTTGTCATATTAAAATTCCCTTAAAATAGGTGTATTCCAAGAAAATTCAAATACTGTAACCCAAATATACATATTTGATTAGTGAGAAAGGTAACAGGCAAATAGTGAATATTTATAAGATTTATTCGTCTCCGGTTATATAATGCAGCCTGTTTTTAAATATTTTGCTAAACAGTTCAGGATCAGATACAATAGCTTCAGGATTAATATCAGATTGGAGTAAAACATTATTATCCAAACGTACCGACCTTATGTTTATGGGTGTGCCACTTTTCAATAATATAGTAATTTCATATTCGGGATTATCGAAAATAGAGGTTGATTGGTCATTATCAAATTTCGAGCTGTTCAAGCGGCTGATCATTTGCAAATAATCATGGGTGGCTGCCGAATCAGCTTCAATGTTGCCAATAACCCATTTATCTTCCAGGTTTTTTTCAAGTAAAAATGATGAATCAGAAGGGTAATGAAATCTAATCGCGGAAATAGAATCCTTCGAAATAGAAGTAAGTGTCTGGTTTCTGAATCCGGCTGCATCAGTGGGAATGGAAAATGTCATGAAATTATTTGCCACATAAACATCATTATCTTCAAATAACCTGACATACGTGAAAAATTGCTGTTGCCCTCGCATGCCAAATCTTCCTAGTACAATGTCGAGGGACTTTTTATCTCCGTCGTAAATTTCAATTCTTGTACCCGATGAATCCACCTGGAATTCTTTCCACTTATCAGGATTTCTTGTTGCAATTCTTGAAGGCTGAATAGTCTGAATTGACATCAATGAACCAATAACCCTGGATGTTTCAGCGGAGAAAGATTTTTCACCATCAGATACTTCCCACTGGTCGTTCGTTTTTGAAAGAGAAGTAGTGATATTTTCTTTCGTAATAATAAGCCGGGTTACACTTACAGTGTCAATGGATACAAGTTCTTTTCTGAGTGATTTACTTCTCCCTGTACTTGAAAAAAACTCAACTCCTGCATAAATCAGCAATAGAACAACCAGAAGCAGAATTAAACGAAGTGTAGTACCTTTTTTCATTTGATTAATTATCCTTTGATATTCTTAGTAATCTCCCTGTAGCCATCCTTGTTTTTTGCGCATGTATCGCTGCTTTCTGATAAATGCATAAATCAAAATAATAAGGATGGGCCCAAATACATTCGCGTATTTTATTAATGCCTTTTCCCCATCTTCCAATTGGTCCAGTGGCCTGTTTGTAATACCTTTTGTTCGTAAATCAATTAGTCCTGTATCATCAGATAACCAGTCAATTGAATTTGATGCAAAATTAACATTGTCAGGATTTAATTGCTGTGGTTGCTGGCCTTCTCCATTTACTATAAAGGAGCCGTTTGCCACTACCACCATTCGTGTATTTGTCGCATTTCCAATTCTCCCTTCCAAAGCCACTGCCACCGGTTGAGAGGAATCCCTGAAATCTGTAAGCGTCCATTCTTTATTGATATCAACATAAACCGGAGAATTCATCAAACCCGTTTTTTCTGAAGATCGTGCCAGGACGGTAGAATGAACTAAGGAATCAACCGATACGGTTATTGGACCCACCAGAGGTAAAAGAAGCGACTCCAGTCCTTTGGAAGCAGGGTGGTCCCCGAATGTATTTATTATTGGGAAATAGGGAAATTGTACTTGTGTATTAATAACAAAAGGGCCCTGTTGCTGCTGGACTCCAATTGAAGCAGAACTTGCATCAATAATAAACTGGTTTCCAAGAATTATACCCTTATTTGCCAGCCAACTCTGAAGACCAATTTGTGGAGATTCATGTAAAAGTCCCTGGTTTAGCTCCCCCGTCACATTTCCATAAGCAATAAAGAGTTTTCCATTGCCTTGTAAGTAAGCATCCAATTGTTGAAAATCACGAACCTGCAATGTATCCTGGGGGTTAATGATCGCAATTGCTTTAAAATAAGCTGGAATTTGTGTTGTATCTGTGATTGTATATGGTTCAACATCGTAGAGTACCGATAGCTGCTGTACAAGTTGAATGACACCATTAATACTTGGTTCACCATGTCCCTGGAGAAGCCCGATTTTGGGTTTATCAACCACTGAAAGTTTTTTGATCGAAGTAGTTAATGCATATTCCATGCTTGACCCCGGTTGTACCATGGATATAACTTCAGTCTGGTCATTCATCTGAAGTACCGCCCCCATATACGCGCGAAGTTGTTTCACCTGATCACTTTCTGTTACGTTTACAATCACCGGTCTCACCCCCTTTTGCTGGGCCTCGTTTTCTAATGTCTCCGATTCATTCGGATTGATAAATTCATAAACCACATTACCCCCTGACCTGGTTTCATACTCAAGCAGGAGATCTTCAAAATCAGCGCGGGTAGCCAGTAACTGGGGTGGAACGTCTTCTGTAAAATATGCAGTAATAGTAATTACATCATCGAGTTCAGCAAGCATGTTTGTAGTAGCATTACTTAACGTATAACGCTGATCAGCTGTAAAATCTGCTCTAAAATAGATTTTGGAAGAGATCAGGTTAATAATGATCAATATTCCGAAGAAGATCAGCAGCTGGATTAATATCGTAATTTTATTCATAGTCTTGATCTCTCTCCAAATTAGTTTTTCCAGTTTCTTTTTGAAAGTAAAGCTGTTGACAAAACCAGCCCTGCAGACAAAATGGATAAAAAGTAAATTATATCCCGCGAATCAATTACTCCCCTTGAAAGTGATTCAAAATGAACCCGGGCACTTAAGTAATTAAATATTTGGCTGATAAAGCCACTGGTGCCTGAAGCCAGGATGTCAAATAATAAATGAAAGAAAAGGGAAATAAATAGTGCCATTAGAAATGCGACAATCTGGTTGTTTGTGGTACTACTGGCAAATATCCCTATTGCAACATAAGCGGCACTGGCAAGCAATAACCCAAAATATCCTCCGAGTACAGCACCATGGTCAACAGGGCCAATATTCGCAACAGTCAGGTAGTAGGGTATGGTGCTTAGCAATGCAATTACAACAAGCATATAGCTTCCCAGGAATTTTCCTGCAACAATTTCAAAGTCAGTAACAGCCTTGGTACTCAGAAGTTCAATAGTTCCCGAGCTGTTTTCCTCTGCAAGCGACCGCATGGTTACAGCAGGAATAAAGAAGAACAGTGTCCAGTAGGATATTCCAAAAAATACAATGAGACTGGCCTGGTTCATTAAAAATATGTTGTTCCCAAACAACCACGTGAAAAACCCACTTAATCCAAGAAATATAATGATCATCATATAAGCAATAAGCGAGTCAAAATAGGAGCTAAGCTCTCTTTTTGCTATTATCCAAATCTTCTTCATTTGGTAAATTATTTAATTATTGTTTTACTAATTTGTTAATTCGCGGAATACGTCCTCTAGTTTCGTTTCAATTCCAGTCATTTCGGTTAGGTACCACTTATTTTCAACACATAGGTCAAATATTGACTTCCTGGAAGAGGTTTCGGGTTTACTTTGAATGTTAAACGTTCCATCTTTTTCCAGTTGTTTTGCTTTTTCTACAGATGACAGCGCTGTTAACTTCTTAAGTACACTGGTCCATTCTTTTTTACCATCATCGATGGTAATGTTGAGAATTTCCTGCCCTTGTGCTTGTTGTCGTAGTGTTTCTGCCGAACCGTCAGCAACGATTCTTCCATTATTAATAATGAGGATTCGATCACATGTTGCCTCAACTTCCGAAAGAATGTGCGAACTTAAAATGACCGTTTTCTCTTTGCCCAGCTCTTTAATAAGTTTTCGTATTTCAACAATTTGATTGGGATCCAGACCGGTGGTTGGTTCATCAAGTACTAACATTTCGGGATCGTGGATCATAGCCTGCGCAAGGCCTACACGTTGGCGGTACCCTTTTGAAAGTTCACTTATTTTCTTGTGCTTTTCCTTTTCAAGGCCGCATTTATCAATCATGTCATGCAACCTGCTTGAGATATTTTTCTTTTTAACACCCTGGATTTCAGCGCAGAATCGTAAATATTCGATTACTGGCATTTCTGTGTAAAGGGGGTTATTTTCAGGTAGGTATCCAATCCTTTGTTTAATTTCGTCTGCATCGCTATCAATCGAAAATTGATCCAGTTTTACTGAACCTTCTGTGGGTGCCATATAGCAGGTAATAATTTTCATGGTGGTACTTTTGCCGGCACCATTTGGCCCCAGAAATCCCACAACTTCCCCTGTTTTTATTTCAAAGGATATGTTATCAACTGCTCGTTGTGTACCATAAACTTTCGATAAGTTTTTAATAGCAATAGCCATATACTATTCATTTTAAATTAAAATCGCGCAATTTTAATAAACTGCAGTATATATGTCAAGTGATAATACGTCAGATTTAAACCTTGCTGTATAGTGGAAGTTTGAAAATGGAGAAATTAATTTCAAACAGATTGATTTTCAGTATTCTCTTGGTCCGCTTTTTCCCACTTTTTCTCTTTTTCTTTTGTTCGAAGAAAATCAATGGTGGTCAGACCCATACCAATACCAATTAGGATTGCAACGATAATTATAAATAGATTAGCTCCGAAACCGACAACTGATAATAACATATTATTATAAATTCATTCTAATTAATTGTAAAATTAGAACAAGCAATTGAAAAAGAAAGGACTGTTGAATATTTTTACTGTACATGAAAAAAAAATGTTATATATTGGAACATATAAAAAGACTACCTGAACCAAATCTGAAATAATATTTATTAAATGCAAGAAAGTATTGAAAAGGAGCTACTGCTGGCTCGAGTGCACTACCTGGAAGCGATTAAAGATAAACCCGGATCGCCGCCAGTTCATCAAAATATAGTTGAAAAGGTTAAAGAATATATTAAGTCCGGAAAAGTCGAAACCTACATGGGTGTAGAGTCATTATTCAACTACCTAATTGAAAAAATGCCTGATGACGAATCCAGGGCAGATGAATATGCCAGGGAACTAATTTCATTTATTGATCATTAACTCCAGGAAACAATATATACTGTAACTACTACCATCAGTAACAATCCGTAAAATAGCACCATATGCAGGTCGCTGAATTTAGTCCTTTTCCCAAAAATATTACCCATGGATTGTTTAAGTACATCTTTCATAGATATGTGTTTAAATTAGAATAGGTTATTTATATTTAAACACTCTTATCGGGGAAAATGTTTCAGGAAATATCCCTCATAATTGGTGATATTTCATACTCGGATTATTGATGGTTTAAGTTGAAAGAAATTCCATTAACACAAGGTTAATATCCTGATTAATGCAAATCAAAATACATATCTTTAGATATCTGATTAAAATCATTTTTAATAGTGTTTTAATCTTGTTGCATTTTAATTTACGATCTGCTAATTTTAATCGCTCTGGAACAACCAGATTTTCGTTAACCAACTCCTAAATTCTATATATACATGAAGATTTACGACGACAAACACATAAAGAACATAGTTCTTGTAGGAAGCTCCAAATCTGGCAAAACCACGCTTGCTGAAACTATGCTATTTGAAGCTGGATTATTGAACCGCCGAGGCACCGTTGAGGGTCACAATACGGTATCTGATTATCATGAAATCGAACATTCGCGTGGCAATTCGGTTTTTGCCACCGCAATGCATACGGAGTGGAGAGACTATAAGATCAATGTTATTGATACGCCGGGTTTGGATGATTTTATTGGGGAGATAGTGAGTTCACTACGCGTATCTGATACAAGCATCATGCTTGTAAATTCCCAATATGGAGTAGAGGTGGGCACCGAGCTCATCTGGAGATATGTTGACAAGTATAACAAGCCGGTAATTTTTGCTATAAACCAGGTAGATCATCCTAAATCTAATTTTGATGAAGCACTTGAATCAATAAAAGCAAGGTTTGGAACTGCTGTTACACAAATGCAATACCCAGTAAACCAGGGAGATGCATTTGATTCCATTATTGATTTGTTGAAAATGGTAATGTATAAATTTCGAGATGATGGAGGTAAACCTGAAAAACTTGATATTCCCGATAAGGAGAAAGAAAAAGCAGATCAGCTACATAATGAGCTGGTAGAAAAAGCTGCTGAAAATGACGAAGAATTGATGGAACTGTTCTTCGATAAGGGTACACTTGATGAGGATGAAATGCGGAAGGGGTTAAAAATCGGAATGGTAAATCATGAAGTATTCCCTGTATTTTGTCTATCTGCAAAGAAAAATATGGGAAGTGGCCGGATGATGGGCTTTATAGATAATGTTGCTCCAACTGCTGCAGAACTTAAACCTGAGCCAACAGAATCCGGAGACTCTATTGATTATGATTCTTCAAAGCCTACGGTGCTCTTTGTATTTAAATCACAGATTGAACCAAATTTGGGTAAACTGTCATTTTTCAAAGTAATATCAGGTACAGTGAAGGTGGGGAGCGACCTTACAAACAGTCAGTCAGGATCAAACGAAAGGATTCACCAGCTATTTATAATGGATGGTAAATCCAGAAACTCTGTTGATCAGCTGGTTGTGGGGGATATTGGGGCCACTCTCAAATTAAAAGATACTGAAACCAATCATACCCTGAGGGATAAAAAGTTCGATGTAACAATAAAACCTATTGAATTCCCCAGGCCTCGTATCCGTACGGCGATTGAGGCCACCAACAAAGCTGATGACGAAAAATTGGGAGAGGTATTAAACAAACTTCACCAGATGGATCCTACCGTAAAAGTGCAATATTCGCGTGAACTGCGACAAATGATTCTATCGGCACAGGGCGAACTGCATCTCGATATAGTCCGGTGGGAGTTAAAAAATATTTATGGAATTGAAATAGAATTTATAACACCCAGGATATCTTATCGGGAGACTATTCAAAAGGCTGCAGATGCTTCATATAAACACAAGAAGCAATCAGGAGGTGCTGGACAATTTGGCGAAGTATATCTTCGAATTGAACCCTACTATGAAGGTATGCCAGAACCCGATAAATTCAATGTTCGTGGCAAAGAAGAAATTGAACTTGAATGGGGAGGTAAACTCGTTTTTTACAACTGTATTGTAGGAGGGGTTATTGACCAGCGTTATATTCCGGCCATTCAAAAGGGAGTATTGGAGCGGATGAGCGAAGGCCCAATTACAGGATCTTATGTTCGTGATGTAAGAGTAATGGTGTATGATGGCAAAATGCATGCGGTAGATTCTAACGATATTTCTTTTCAAATCGCTGGTAAAATGGCATTCAGGGATGCTTTTCATAATGCCAACCCCAAATTGCTTGAACCAATATATGATACAGAAGTTATGGTGCCTGAAGAACTTATGGGTGATGTGATGACCGATCTGCAATCCAGGAGGGCAATGATCATGGGGATGGATTCCAGTGGTAATTACCAGGTAATTAAGGCCAAAACACCGCTCGCGGAAATGGATAAATATTCTACCACGCTACGATCACTTACACAGGGCCGTGCCAGTTTTGTAAGCGACTTTTCAGAATATTCCCCGGTACCCGCTGATCTGCAAAAAAAATTAGCCGCCGCACACAACGAAGAAGATTAGCTCGAGTTTGTAATCAGATAATGGTAATAAAAGGAGTTCTGTATTTTACCGGACTCCTTTTAGTTTCTATAAGTACTCTGATTATAGTGTGAACCCGAAGGTAAATGCATTGACGCTGGGGGTATCTTTAGAATCACTGTAAAGTGAATTGAGATCATACGTGGCAAAGAGATCAATTCCCCTGAATCCTACCTGTGCCCTTACACCATACCTGTAATTATTCAGGTAATAATTATCCTTTTCGTGATTTTTCTTTTTGTCACCTTCCTCACGGTAAGTGTATTTTGACCAGCTATCGATTCGGTAACCAATATAGGGCCCAAAACCAAACCGGAATCCACTTCCAATATTTTCATTCCACAGTCTGTCTTTGCCCCACCTGCTTGATTTACTGAAATCAAACACGGGAATTAGACGCAGGTTCAGATATGTAATTGATATTTTTGATTTTATCGGACTGATATTTGGAGTTTGGTCCACAGTAAAATTTACACCATTATCATCTTTTGACATTCTGGTACGTGTATTCTGATATTTAAAAGTGTACCAGTCTATTCCCCCGCCCCATTCAAGGTAAAAAGGGCCGGCAATATTCGATTTGAACAATGCAACCAATCCGATATACCAGGATCCCCACGGTTTTACAGTATAAAGTGCGTTGCTTTCATCAGGGAAACTCCCGTCTTCTTCAAGATAATTGTTCATTCCGAAATCGATGTTGTAATAATTCCTGGTTCGTTTTCTGTAACGATACTTTGTTTCCTTTGAATCATCGATTCGTGAATAACTGGAGCTACCGGAACTACCCGAGCTACTTACAACAACAGTGGTATCTTTCATATATCTTTCACCGTACTCATCCTCAACAATAAGCGTAATCGTTCCATCTTCGTTCCTGCTGATTTTGTATTCCAGGTTTTTAAAAATCTTATTCAAATCATATTGGTAAACCGAACTCAGATCATCGCCCGATTCAGTGATAACCATTACGTTTACATTGTTCTTAAATTTTAAAATAACGGTATCGCTCTCATAAAAAGCTCCTCCACTGGCTGCAATTGATGCTGTAACAAAAAGTACAGACATAGCAATCCTGAAAATGATTGTATATAAATTTTTCATCTTAGTCGAAATTTAATTGAGTTTGATCCTCAGTTTTAAGTTTTTGTTTAGCAAATGTGAACAGATCCTGCTTCGCTTTTTTCAGATTGATAATATTTTGTTCCCCGTTTTTTACCGATATAGCATAGTTGAGAACTTTCGTTAACCTGGATTCATCAGTCTTTGGTACATCGGGTAAAAATATCGGATAAAAATCCAGGTCTAATGCTACAAGCGTTACGTTCACGTCCGGTTTTGAAGGACGAATACTCGCAATCGAAGAAGCATAATTTTCGGTAGCTAATCCAATAAATTCAATGACTTCGTTGTTTGAGTCATTTACAGCAATTTCAATTGGAGCAGTTAAACTTGAATTATCCAAATCCTGTGAATCAACATCTGTAGTGTTCGTAAGAGGTGTTTTTTTGGCAACTGCTTCCAGAGAGCCTGTAGTTGTGTTATCATTAATTTCATTTGGAATTATTTGCGAAATAGCATTTGCAGGCTCGTTATCTAATTGTGTAAATATGATGGATACAGCAGCTATCATGGTAATCACTGCAGCAGCTGACCGGTACCAATGAATGTGGTTCCTTTTCTTACTTGCCTGCATCAATTCATTGATTTGTTCCCAGGCCTCCACTGAAGGTTGAGATTCCAGTCTTCCAAGTTTCTTTTGAAATAAACTATCTGGCATATTGTCCTTCATATCTTAATAATTTATTGTTTTCCCATTCCTCACGCACTTTCAACAGTTGTTGAAGAAGTTTTCTAGCCCTGCTCAACTGCGATTTGGATGTATTTACATTTATTCCCAACTCTTCAGCAATTTCTTTATGAGAATATCCTTCAATCGCATACAAGTTAAAAACCATCCGGTATCCTTCAGGGAGTTTTCTAACGATCGCTAACAGATCTTCTGCTTCCAACCGTTCATCCATCATTTGATAATCGGGTTCGTTATCTGCTTTACTGATGTCCATTTCCAGGTACATATACTTATTCTTTCGAATATAGATCAACGATTCGTTTACCATTATCCTGCGAATCCAACCTTCAAA
>CAZONK010000127.1:3680-10146 GCA_964581095.1 uncultured Roseivirgaceae bacterium | reverse complement strand
AGCAATAAAAAGGGGATATAAATTTCTTAGCTATGGAGATTCAAGCCTATTACTAAAGCCCTCAAATTAAGGTTGATCTAAAAATTTATCAAAATTATTAGATGTTTCAACATTTTCCCATGAATTGTTTTATCATCATTTATTTTTCACTTAGATAAATCTTTATTAATTTGTGATTATTCTTAAAAGCTGGCAGTGTGAAATCAATAATTCTCAAAACGCTAAATGCCCGCCCGGAAGAAAGCACACAAGTTTTTCTTCTTTTGGGCCAGGGGTTTTTTACTGGTATATTTTTAGCCACTTATGACGTTGGGGCTGTATCTATTTTCCTTGAGTATTTTTCAGAAGATATTCTTGCCTGGGCTTTTGTTGCTTCAGGAGCTACCGGAATAATATTTACGTATCTGTATTCCTATTTTCAGGCCCGGGTTTCATTCCCCAAACTGGTAACAGGCTTTTTGATAATCATTGCTCTTGCTAATGGATTTGTGTGGTATGGCCTGAATTTCTTTACAGATTTTGAACCCATTGTATTTTTAGCATTTGTACTTGCCCTACCCTTTTCGTACATCGGATTATTGATATTCTGGGGGTCTTTTGGCCGAATGTTCAGTATCGCCCAGGCAAAACGAATGATTGGTGGAATAGATACGGGTCAATTATTGGCTTCAATTGTAGGATTGTTTTTGATAGGTTACCTGCTTGATAACAAATTTGTCATATCCCGGGACCTTTTTCTGATCAGTCTTGTCAGTTTACTGGGATTTTTTATCCTTTTCATGACCATTTCATTCAAATACAATCTGGCCACCCAGGCTGAAAAGGAAAAAAGAACAAAAACATATCCGATCCTTAAGATGATGAGAAACAAATACCTGCGGCTAATGGCAATCTTTGTACTCATTTCCATTATTGCAGCAACATTTGTTGATTTCACATTCCTGAATGTCACCCAGACCCAATGGCCTCAACCATCTGATCTTGGTGCTTTCATTGCCCGGTTTCAAGCTGTGGTTGTTATTTTCAGTTTTTTGTTTCAAACATTTGTTACTGATTATATAATTGAAAATTATGGTTTGAAAATTTCACTTCTTGTAAATCCAGCCCTTATTATCTTATTAACAATTCTTGCAGGGCTAACAGGCCTGGTATTCACGTACGAGGCAGGTCCCGACTTCGGATGGTTTTTTATAATGATTGTTGTTACTAAGCTATTTATCGATTCACTAAAAGATGCACTCGATGGCCCAACATTTAAACTCTACTTTCTCCCGATAGACGCGAATGTTCGGTTTGATGTATCTACAAAGATTGAAGGGGTTATGACAGCATTTGCTGCAATGGTTGCCGGTTTGCTACTCATATTGATGAACACACTAAACCTGGATCTGATTGTTGTGATTTTTGTTCTTGTTCCTGTATTGGCCGGTTGGTTCTATATCACCGGTAATATGCATTTTAGCTATAAGGAAACACTTCACCAGGCGTTAGCAGATATTAAATCGAAGGGATTTAAATCGATTTATAAAGGTTACAAAGAGCAGATATCAGGGAAAGAACTAAGCGAATCGGAGTCCGATGTATATTACTCATTGAAGGTAATGGAGCGTATGGAACCTGCTGTTTTTGAATCATCACTGGAAAATATAAAAAGCCACATTAAAGCCAATAGCAGACTGGATAAATTCGCACAAAAAGTATCTGACAGGAATAATACAATAAAAGCCCTCGCTGAAAAAGCACAAAAGGGTGTAGAATCTGATGGTGGCAGTAAGCATTCTAATAAGGATATATACGAAATGTCAAAGTCTTCTGACATAAATGTGCGAATTGCTGCAGCGATACAACTTAGTTCGGAAACAACCGATGAAACCGTATTCGTTTTGATGGATTTACTGAGGGATTATTCTCCTGCAGTTCGTAGCGAAGCTATCAGGGCGGCCAGAAAAGTGAAACGAATTGAAACCTGGGGAATAATCGCTGAATTGCTTGATTCACAGATGTACTGCAATGATGCGGCCTCAGCCCTTGTTGCAGGAGGAAATGATGTATTACCTGTAATAAATCAAATATTTAATAAAACAGATAAAACGAAAAGTGCGCTTCAGCAAGTGGTGAAAATAATGGGTAAGATCAACACAAATGAGGCCAATGACTATTTGTGGGATAAACTGGAGTATCCTGACCGGAAAATTGTCAGGGAAATCCTGATTTCCCTCCAAAAATCCGGAGTGCAGGCTACAGGCAACCAGGTTTCCAGGGTAAGTACATTACTTGACATGGAATTAGGAAAAGGCATCTGGAATATGGCTGCCCTTTCTGAATTGAAAGAAACTGATTATAACGAAAGACTAATCACTTCACTTAATAGTGAGATTCGGAGCAATTTTGAGTTTATATATATCTATCTTTCACTTTTATATAACCCTACCTCTATCCAACTTGTAAAAGATAATATTGAATCCGGAACAAGCGAAGGAACCACCTATGCAATCGAGTTACTTGATATTTTTGTAGATAGTGAACTCAAACCAAAATTATATCCCTTGCTGGATGACACCTCGGTGAGTGAAAAATTATTTAAACTACAAATATTTTTCCCCAGGATTACTTTTAACGAAATTCAAACACTCAGGTATATTATTAACAGGGATTTTAACATGATTGGCCGTTGGTCCAAGGCATGCGCTATGCATAGTATGCACTCTCATTCAACAGCAAAAATCACTGCCGGTCTGGTTGGTCATCTTTTCAATCCTGATTTATTACTGGCTGAAAACGCCGCCAGCGTAATTCGAAGTATCGATGAAAATCAATTTGAGATCTTGCTTGAAAGATTACCAGAAGATCGCAGATACTACTTAAAAAATAAATTTCGAAAAATCTCTTCTATAGAAGAACAACCTTCAAAATATCGACTTCTTTATGATCGGGTCTGTTATTTTCTTGATAATAAAATTTTTGAGGACATTCCGGGATTGCTTGTTTCGCAAATTGTTGATCACGTACAAGTAGTGAAAACAAAAATGGGTTCACCCCTGCGTCTGGATAAAATTATTGGATCAAATCCATTAGTAATCGTTGAGACGGGCAGTATTGAAATTAAAGGAAATATTTCTACATCATTAGTGGAAAATGAATTATTCGGGAGTTTTTTCCTTGACAATGAAACTTTTGCATCTCATGAAATTATTTCAACCACGGATTCTGTAGTCTATTTTCTTGATATAAACCATTTCCTTGCTGTATTGATAAACTTTAAGGACCAGGCAAAAGAAACAATAGAAAGAATTGAAGAATTGGATAACAAACGAATAACAGTAACTGTATAATTAAGATTTTAATTTTTAAATCATATGCCAGCTAATTTTAAGGTAGTAATCAATTATTCGGAAAACGACAATAGTCCCCATATCGATTCGGGGAAAGGGTGGATAGATAGTTTCAACCGTTTTCTAAGTCTGATGTTGCACCAGGTGATTGGTAGTAAACCAGAAATCATTCAAGTAAATGGAGATGATAAAGTAAGTGAAGATGTGATACGGGGAGCCAACGCAATGGTTTGTGTTATAAGCCATTATTTTCTTGAAAATGCCAATTGTATTGACCGGCTAGAGGACTTCTACCAGAAAAAAAGAAAAGAACCTTCGGATGCAATGCCATTATTTAAAGTTATGAAGGCCCCTCTTAGCATCAAGGAACAACCAATAAGGTTACGGGAACTTGCCGGTTATGACATGTTTCATTATGATGAGGACAACCAGGAAACCCGGGAGTTTTCTGCCCAATTGGGCCATGATTCGGAACGGGAGTTTTGGATGAAAATGGTTGACCTTGTATATGACCTGAATGAGGCATACCTGTTAATTATAGGAAAGGGCCAAAGCAGTACAATTCGACCTATAAACGGACGAAAACCAGTCTATTTAGCCGAGACAGGGCACGATATGACAATCCAGCGAAATATTATAAAACGCGAATTACAACGGTTTGGATTTGTAGTGCTTCCGGAACATGCCCTTCCCCCAAACAATGACGATATCATTAAACAGGTAAAAAGTGATCTGGAAAAGTGCAGTCTTGCTATCCATTTAATTGGAACAACCTATGGTGAAATCCCTGAAGAAGGAACCAAATCTGTAGTGGACCTGCAAAATAACCTGGCATCGGAATGGTGTATCAAGGGAAAGGAAACCTCCCAACCGGAAAAGGAGACAAAACGATTTATCTGGATTGCTCCTAACCTGAGGGCCGCCAGTGAAAAGCAACTTACTTTCATTGAAAACATAAAACGGGATATTGCCGCACTTGAAGGTGCCGAGATCCTGCAAACACCCCTGGAGGACTTTAAAAATATTGTCAGGGAAGAACTTTTCGGTACCAAAAAAGGAATTTTTAGCTTCCGGGAGGATTCTGATGACACTGATAAAAATCAGAAAGTGTATGTAATTCATGATCGGATCGATCACGAATCTGTTGAGCCCCTTATATCAGAAATTGAAAACCAGGGCTATACGGTTCTTGAACCTTCTTTTGAAGGTGACCTGCTTGATATGAGAGAGGGTCATATCAACAATCTCAGGAAAATGGATTTTGCACTGGTGTACCAGGGTCATGTAAATGATCAATGGGTTAAAATGAAACTTCTTGACTTACTGAAAGCACCAGGATTTGGCAGGAGAAAGCCGATCCTGAATAAAGGTGTTGTAGTAAGTAAATACTCTAAAGGAGATTTTGAAAACCTTAATATCGACAAAAATGTAGAAATTATGCATGAGTCGGGAAATAAACCGCCATCCGGCGATATTCAGAAATTCTTACAAACAAGAAAACAAGTATTATAACCATGGGTCAAAAAAAGAAACCAACAGGTAAAATACAAGATGACCAGCCTACTGTCATTAATCCGTTCCCGGGGCTCCGGCCTTTTCAACTTGAGGAAAGCCACTTATTTTTTGGCAGGGAAGGCCAAACAGATGAAGTGTTGCAAAAGTTATCAAATCATAGGTTTGTAGGAATTATTGGGCCATCAGGAAGTGGTAAATCTTCATTTGTTTATTGTGGTGTCCTCCCCATTCTCTTTGGTGGATTTTTGACCGACACAGGTCCAAACTGGGATGTCATCATTCTTCGACCGGGATCTTCCCCTATTGAAAACCTTGCTTCCGCGTTACTGGGCAAAGATCCAACCTACAGTAATGAACCCAAAGAGGACTATGAGCTACGCGAAAAAATAATCAGTACACTATTGCGAAGTAATTCCAATGGATTAGTTGAAGCCATCAAACAGATCAAAAAAATTACTAATAGGAATTACCTTATCCTGGTTGACCAGTTCGAAGAACTTTTCCGATACAAAGAGAGTGCAGAGAATAAGTATTCACTTGATGATGCCTATACGTTCATAAATCTGCTGATGCAGGCTGTGAGTTCTGAGGAAGATGCATACTATGTGGCCATTACAATGCGGTCGGATTTTATAGGTGACTGTGCGCAATATTCGGAACTTACCAGTAAAATCAACGACAGCCATTACCTGATCCCGCAACTTACACGTGATCAGAAACGCGCCGCTATCGAAGGGCCTTCTTCTGTAGCACATGGCGTAATTGCACCACGACTCGTGAGCAGGTTGTTGAACGACCTGGGAGATTCTACCGATCAGCTTCCCATCCTGCAACATGCCATGATGCGAACCTGGGACTACTGGCTACACAACCGTGAAAAAAACGAACCCGTTGACCTCAAGCATTATGAAGCCATTGGCACAATGTCAGAGGCACTTTCTCAACATGCCGATGAAGCTTACAATGAACTTGATGAAAAACAGCAGAAAATTGCTGAATCATTGTTTAAAGCCATTACCGAAAAGAGGGGGACTTACGGGATACGAAGACCTACCCTGCTAAAAGAAATTGCAGCCATTGCCGGTTGTTCCAATAAAGAACTGGCCGAAGTAATTATAACTTTCCGCAAACCGGGAAGATCGTTTCTTACTCCCATGCATGGGATTAAGCTCAACCCTGACAGTGTAGTAGATATATCGCACGAAAGCCTGATGCGTATCTGGGCGCGCCTGACCAATTGGGTGGATGAAGAGGCAGAAGCCGTAGGTATGTACATGCGGCTTGCAGAAGCCGGTGCCATGTACCAGGTTGGCAAAGCCGGACTATGGCGGCCACCGGATTTGCAACTTGCCCTTAACTGGCAGGTAAAACATAAACCAAGCCTTGTCTGGGGAGAGCGTTACGATCCTGCTTTTGAACGTACCATGTCATTCCTTGAGTATTCAAAAAAAGAATTTGACAATGAGCAGAAAGTAAAGGAATTGCAGGCAAAGAGGAAACTGCGTAATCAACGTGTAACAGTGGCGGTACTATCCACGGCAACGGTGATTGCCATTGGGTTTTTACTTTATGCTTTGAACCAGAAAACAAAAGCTGAACAACAAACTATAATAGCTGAC
>CAZONK010000127.1:0-3580 GCA_964581095.1 uncultured Roseivirgaceae bacterium | reverse complement strand
GCAACCGAACGCCAATTCCTTTCAATAGCAAAGCAGCTGGGACTCAAAGCTGCTCAAAATGTGCCTGACCCCCAGTTACGCGGACTTATGGCAAAACAGGGATTTAATTTTAACAGTCAATACAACGGAAATCCCTATGATGCGGATGTGTATTCGGGTCTATATGCGGCCCTCAATGAATTCAGCGATCCTATCACCCAGGGGTTATCTGGACATAATAAAGAGGTGTATTCCATTGAAGCATCACCTATCGAAGATGCGATCTTTACCGGTGGCACAAAAGGAAGGATATTAAAATGGACTTTTGATGAAGAAACAGTCCAGTCTGAAGTTATTGTTTCATCCCGTGGACCATCAACTGCAGAAATTAATGACATGGCAATTTCGCCAAATGGAAGCTGGCTGGTGGTGGCAGGAAAGTTTGGTGATAAAGACAACACCTACTTAGAGGTTTATAACCTGGGCAACAAAGAAGTCAGGAACATCGATGGGATTCGTGACCATTCTGCTGCAGTGACCCTCTCCCCTGACAACCAAACCATTTATTATATTGACAATGATGGAAAAGCTATTGGGAAAGTTGGGTTGAACGGAAACAACCAATCGATTATTCATACCTCACCCACAGAAATGAAAGATATTGATCTGTCGCACGATGGCTCAGTTATAGCAAGTATCGGGACAAACGCAAAGGTTGTTTTATTAAAAACCAATGGAGATCTGGTTAAAGAAATCCAGGAAGGATTTGGCCTGGAATCAGTAAAATACAGCCCCGATGGAAAGTACCTGGCGGTAGGAGATGACAGTGGCAATATTTATTTGTACAGTACATCCGATTACAACCGGATAAAGGTATTTACGGATCATGAAGGATCGGTTGAGGACCTGGATTTTAACCTTATTAATGGAAAATCAACGTTCATGGCTTCTGCTTCTTTAGACCGTACCATCAAGTTTTTTAACCTGGAGAAATTAAATGATCCACCCATAACGAATACAAATTCATTTAAAATGTTTTCTGCGGAATTTACATTGGATAATGAACGCATTTTTGCAGGTGGAGAACGAAAAATTTTAAAATTGTATCCTATTCATCCTGAAACAATGGCGGACAAAATGTGTGGTTATCTTACCCGGCAAATGACCGATGTAGAATGGGAAGCTTTCGTGGGTACAGCTATACCAAAAGAAAACACATGTGAAACAATATCATCCAGTAGTAATTAATTAAAAAATGAACAAAATAAATTATTATATATTTGCAATGTTACTGGTGTCAGGATCTGTGACTTTTGCTCAAACTGAGCGATGTACGCAGGATCTGGAAGAGGCACAGTTACGATACGACGAAGGGAGGATACAGGATGTGGAAGAATTAGTATTAAGCTGTCTGGACCAGGGCATATATGACAAAGCACAATCTGTGCAGGCGCTGCGCCTGATGATTTTGTCCAATATATTTATGGAACAAGGAGGAAAAGCTGACACCCTGATGCTCCGCCTTCTGAAAAAAGACCATGAATTCATTCCTGACCCTATTCTGGATCCTACGGAATTCATAAACCTTTATAATAGTTACAGAACTGACCCGGTTTTTAATATTGGGGTCAAATTTGGCCAAAACTGGTCGCTTACAGATGTAAACAATCTCCATACCGTTGGCCAGCCAGGGACTACCAAAGAGTATAAAATAATAAATGGCCTCCATGTGGGTTTGCTATTTGAATGGGAGTTTAAACCCCGCTGGATATTGTATCCTGAGATTGATTATTCAAGCAGGATTTATCGCAGGTTAGAAGATTATTCGGGGCTTATATCTGGTGAAACGTATTCTAACTCTGATATCACAGAGACATTTACATGGATCGAGGTGCCGGTTACTGTACAATTTATACTTGTAGATAAACCCCTCTTCAAACCCTATGTGTTTATGGGTGGATCAGTCAGTTACCTCATTTCCTCAAGTTATTCCGGAGACTTAAGTTTTCGTGACAGAAAAAATAATTCGCAGGTTAAGTTAAGTACTGTAAATTCTACCGAAGATCGAAACCGGATCAACGCAAATGCAATAATCGGGGGAGGAATAAAATATAAGATCGGGCCTGGGTATGTAACTGCTGAGGTAAGGGTAGCTTACCAGATAACACAACTCACCATAGATGCAAATGGTCTGTCCCCTACCGAACCCGATCTTGTTCATGGTTTGTGGGAATGGTACGATTCCTTTAATCAGCACTATGCTGCTGCAACTGTTGGATATACATTAAATATTTACAAACCTAAAAAAAATACAATCAAATGAAAGTCTGGAAAATAGCTATCGCAAGTCTGATTGTATTTGCAGGTTGCGAAGACCTTACCAATACAGTACCTGAAGAAACCCCCTCTTATATACGGTACTATGGTGATTTAGGTGCGAGCAGGGGAAATGATGTATTGCAACTATCCAATGGAGACCTGTTGCTCATGGGTGTGATCGATTTTGAAACTAGCCAAACTACTCAAACTGTGCTGATAAAGACAGACGCATTTGGCAACATCCAGAGTGGCTGGCCAAAACCTTTTGATAATTTTGGAGGTGTTGCGCTCGCAGCCAATGAGTCGGGTTACTTTATCATTGGTGATGGGATAGATAGTGAGGGAAAAACTTCCATGACCTTAACATCCACTGACACCAATGGCGGCAGCGTATCTACTATTACTGTAAACGGAAGCAGTATCAATGGTGCGAGTACATCTGCCGACTATCATGGCACCGGTCTGGATGTATCCGGCAGCATTGTTGGCCTTGGTTATATCAGTGAAAACGGTACAAGCAATTTATTACGTGTGGGATTTGACCTGAGCATTGATTCCATCAGTTGGGAAGTAATCACACCCGATGGCCCCAGTTTTACTCCAGGAAAATCAATTCTTCCGGCAGGTGATGGCCATATCTGGACTACCTCCAACACAATTGGTGCTACAACGAAAGTTTTGGTTGAAGTTGGCAAAGAAAACCAGGTTGCGGGGAATTCAGATGAAACTGCCGGCGAAGTTGCTACACAATTAACTGAGATCCCGGGTGGATTTGCAGGTATAGGTACCAGCAGTGGAAACGTATTGATATTTATAACCGACGAATCTGGTAATTTTTTGGAAAGCAATGAACTCGAAGCAGGTAGTGGTAAATCGATTAGCTCAACCGCTGACGGATCTGTTATTGCTTTATCTACCGTGGTATCGGGTGTCCAGGGCCGCACAGACACCGATTTCCTAATAACAAAAATGAATGCTACAGGAAGCAACATAGTGTTTTCTACAAGGGTAGGCAGCACGGGTGATGAACTGGACGGACGGATCATCGAAGCAGCTGATGGCGGCTATATTGTATTTGGCACCACTGATTTTGACGGTGTGCAATCGATGATATTGATTAAGACGAATGATAAAGGGGAAATAATACTTTAAGACAATAAGAAATAAAAAATAAAAAAAGGAGAACGAATGGTTTAAACTTTTACAGGAAGTAAAATGGAACGAGACGGGATAAATAACAACAAAGGAATAAACAATAAAACTATGAACACGAAGGGAAGGA
>CAZONK010000126.1:0-10273 GCA_964581095.1 uncultured Roseivirgaceae bacterium | reverse complement strand
GAGTACTTGACCTGGCTTTGCCATATCTGGGAATAATTACAAGTTCTATTATTCCTCTTATGCTTTTTCAAAGCGGCCGTCAGTTTGCTGAAGGCTTATCACAAACGCGGCAGGCAATGGTAGTGGTTATTACAGGAAATGTGATAAACATCTTTCTGAATTACATTTTGATATTTGGCAAATTTGGATTTCATGCATACGGATTGAATGGTGCAGGATTTGCCACACTTATTTCAAGAATCGTCATGGTGATTATGATGTGGATATATTTATATAAATCCAGCAGGTACACGAAATATTTCGAGGTTATTGCACAAATTAAAATAACTGTAAAAATGATAAGAAAAATGATGAGGATTGGCCTTCCCGCCGGCTTTCAGTTCATTTTTGAAGTTGGTGCCTTTGGTTTTGCAGCAATAATGATCGGTTGGATGGGTGCCCAGTCACTTGCCGCCCATCAGATTGCAATAAATATGGCTTCCATTAGTTATATGATGGCTTCGGGATTAGCTGCAGCAGCAACCATTCGTGTTGGTAATCAATTCGGGAAAAAGGACATACCCACACTCCGGTCTGTGGTATTTTCGATATTTGTCATGGTTATTATTTTTATGATGTCTTTTTCCCTGGTATTTATCCTGGGTAGAAACTTCTTCCCATCATTGTATATAAATGAAAGTGAAGTTATTTCCCTCGCTTCTTCGCTGCTTTTGATTGCAGCATTATTCCAGATTTCAGATGGAATTCAGGTGGTGGGCCTTGGGTCTCTTCGAGGATTGTCAGATGTAAAAATACCTACCTTCATTACATTTGTAGCTTATTGGGTAATTGGTTTACCGGTTGGGTATGTTTTAGGGTTTATGTTGAATTTTGGTGTACAAGGGATATGGTATGGTCTTTCTCTCGGGTTGACTGTTGCAGCAGTTCTGTTGTTTATTCGGTTCAACCAAAAATCGAAAATGATGTTGGAGACCAGTGCTAAAATTTCCGCAGTTTAACTATGGGTTACCTACTCTACCATATTGTTGTAAATATCTATCGGTTTGTTATTTGGATATCCAGCCCTTTTAACCCCAAAGCATCCACTTTTGTAAAAGGCAGGATGAACTGGCAGGGAAAAATGAAGAAGAATATTCCTGAATCAAAAGGGTTTACATTCTGGATTCATTGTGCTTCTTTGGGGGAATTCGAACAAGGGAGGCCGGTTATTGAAATGGTTCGTATCAAACATCCTGACTGGTTCATCCTGCTGACATTTTTCTCGCCATCTGGCTACTTGTCAAGGAAGGAATATGATAAAGTGGATTGTGTGATGTATTTGCCCTGGGATTCAGCTTCTAATGCCCGATCATTTATGGATATACTTAATCCTGACCTTGTTTGTTTTGTTAAATATGAATTTTGGTATCACTTTTTAAAAGAAAGTCACCAACGTGACATTCCAACTGTGCTTATTTCAGGAATATTCAGGAAAGAACAGGTGTTCTTTAAATGGTATGGCACATTCTACAAGCAAATTTTAAAATATTTTTCACAATATTTTGTGCAGAATAATGAGTCCGTACAGCTACTTCAGAACCTGAATATCCAGAATATAGAGCTTGCAGGGGATACCCGGGTTGATCGGGTTGTTGATATTGCCCAAAACACAGATAAATTTCCTGAAATTGAGAATTTTCTGGGGAACCATGATTCAATCTTTATTGGAAGCGCCTGGCAGGATGACCTTGATGTGATCGTACCATTGATCAATGATCCCGATGTGAAATTTAAATTTGTGGTTGCACCTCACGAGATCAATCAGACTATGATACAAGCGCTGTCCGCAAGTATACACGAGAGGGTAGTTTGCTATTCCGATTGTCTTTCCGGAAAAGTCGGCGATTTTGAAAATGCTCATGTTCTGATTATTGATTCTGTGGGAATATTATCCCAGATTTATCAGTATGGAAGCTTTGCGTACATTGGAGGGGCTTTTGGTGATGGCTTACATAATATTCTTGAGCCGGCTGTTTTTGGACTCCCGGTATTTTTCGGTAATAAATATTATAACAAGTTCCATGAGGCCAATGATTTAATTGCATTGGGAGGAGCCTTTCCTGTATCAAATTCGGAAGAGTTTAAAAGTAAACTTCTATACCTGTCAGAAGATAAGGAAAGAATGAAGGGGACTTCCAACCTCGTAAAAAACTATATTTATGACAATTCCGGGGCCACCCAAAAGGTAGTTAATTATTTTGAAAAAGTTGGTTTAAAATGAAAGGAGTTGTCTTTAAATCAACCGGATCCTGGTATAAAGTAAAAGCTGATGATGGTCGGCAGTACTTGTGCCGCACAAGAGGGAAGTTGAAATTAAAAGGAGCAAAGACTACAAATCCGGTAGCGGTTGGGGACCATGTGAATTTCGTGCATGATGATAAAGGAGAAGAAGACCAGGGAATAATAACATCCATTGAAGAGAGGAAGAATTACATCATCAGGAAGTCTGTTCATAAAACAGCTCATGGGCACATACTGGCATCCAATATCGATCAATTAGTAGTAATGATAACGTTGAGCAAGCCAACAACTTCCCATGGATTTATTGACAGGCTACTGGTGAATTCTGAATCTTTTCGGATTCCGGCGATCCTTCTTTTCAATAAAATGGATTTGCTGGATAAGCAGGAAACAGTGTTGTTAAAAAATATTTCAAAGATGTACGAAAATCTTGGCTACGAAAGCCTGTTTGTCTCTGCCCTGACCGGAGAAGGGGTTGAAGCATTTCACCGGCAACTGGTGGGGAAAGTTTCGATGATAGCAGGGCATTCAGGAGTAGGAAAATCCACATTAATGAATAAACTATCTCCTGAAATCAGCCAGCAGGTGGAGGAAATTTCCGGTTTCAGCCTGAAAGGAAAACATACTACCACCTTCGCAGAAATGTTTGAACTTGAGCCCGATACATACCTCATTGATACACCGGGCATTAAAGAGCTTGGAATAATTGACATGGAAGACTGGGAAATATCCCATTATTTTCCTGAAATGCGAAAGTACCTGGGATCATGTAAATTCAATAATTGCCTCCATGTACACGAGCCCGGCTGTGTGGTTTTTGAGGCACTGGAACGTGGTGAAATATCAGAGGTCCGTTATCTAAGCTACCTTTCGATGCTCGAAGGTGAGGATAACAGGAGGTAAGTGTAACCTGTGCTTAATCCCGTAGGGATGAAATCTCATAATGAGTGACGTAAGTCCCTTTTGACAGATGAAAGACAAAAAAGTTCCATTGGAACGGCATAAATTCCATAGCTTGAACCCCTTAAGGAATTAACAAACATTTCGTTCCTACGGAACTTTGTAAATATTTCCGGATCCAGAGTTGAAAACTCTGGTAATAATATTTACTGCCTACGGCAGATAATTGTCATTGGGTAAGTTTATGTTTTTGGAGAATTATCAATTTTCAACCAATAAAATCATTTGGTTATTATACCCCAGCAGGATTGGAGCTATTACCCCATTTTTCCGCATCAGCTACATTTAATTCTAAGTTTGATCAGGAATACGAAATACGAATCCTGTAAGGATGAAACATTATAATGAGGGACATAAGTCCCTTTTTAAAGAAGGACAAAAGAGTTCCAGAGGAGCGGTATAAATACTGAAACGTTTAATCTAAACTGGGAAGGAGCAGTGCAATCGCCAAAGAGTAAAGTAACCGGGTAGGGGCCTTTACCCCATTTTCCTTCATTAGCGAAATATAATTCTTTGCAATATCCTTTTTCTTTAACCGGATTACCTGCCGGCATTCATAGTATAACCTTGTGTTCAATGCATCTCTTTCTTCCTTGTTCCGAACCAGCATAAGTGCTTTACTACAGATCTCATAGGTTGATTGGTGGTACTTCGAATCCTTGTTATGCAGTTCTGACGATTTTGACCCATCCACAATTCTTCGTAAAACCAGCGGATCGCTTGAGTAACAGAATTTAAAAACACGTGAGGATCTGACAAGAAAGTCAAAATCTTCATAAGCAAGGCTTTCATCATACCCATTCAAGGTTTCAAAGACTTCACGACGCGCCATAAGTGTTGGTGGGCAAATAAAGTATTGGCTGAGGCTTTCCTTAAAAATCAATCCTTCAGGCATAATCTTAATTCTCCGAATAGATTTGGATGAAGCTGAGTGTTTGTAAAGTTTTTCTAAATGAACATCTGTAATCCATGCGTCTGAATAATGAATGCCAAAGTCACTTCCCATAGATTTCAGCTTCTCTACACCAACATTGACCCGTGCTGGCTCTAAGACATCATCTGCTGCTAAATCAATAATAAAATCACCCGATGAAATTTTAAAGGCTTTATTAAACGTTTTGCAGTTTCCAAGATTTTCATCATTTTGAATAAATTTAATTTCAGGGTATTGAACAAGAAGCCTTCTAATTTCGCTCACCGAATCATCCGAAGAGCAGTCATCGGCTATGATTAGTTCAATATTTTGATAATCCTGATTTATAACTGACAAGACAGCATCCTTCACAAATCGTTCATGGTTGTAGCATAAACATATAACACTTACCAGCGGGCTGCTTACGAGATTGGTGACCATTCAAATATTTTTTTGCTGCATTCTTTTGCTCCCAGGTTTTTTTTGAACCGGTACAATCCTTCATTTCTCACCCCATTCAGGCTTGATATTCCAAGATCAAGAATCCTAACCTTTTTTCTTTGACAATATTTATATATTTCATCCACAACCATGACTGTTGGACTGAATTCACGGTAATCTTCGTGATCCGCATGATAAAAATTATAAAGGATATCTTTATTCACAATAATACTCACCGCCATTGCAATAATTCTGCGATTGTCTTTGACAGTAAAAAGTAAATAATTGTCCGGATGATTTAGAAATCGCTGATTCAGGGAATCAAAATCCATGGTGACAGGATATTTTTTCCGCTTGCGTGAGGAAACGAGCATAGTATATGCCTCCTGCAATTCCGAAATGTGCGATAATTCTGAAGTAAACCCTGATCTTCGGCACTTGTTCAATCGCTTTTTTTCTGCATATGAGATGATTGTGTCAAAATTACTAAGACTGACCTCGATGAATTGATTGATTTCGTTGGTTTTTTCCTTGATTTTATTTTTTTTGAAGCTCTCAAATACAACACTTTGATTTAGATCATAGCATTCAGGATAACTGGTAATTTTCAAGCTCCTGAAATGATTTTTACGGAGCCAGTCAGTTATCCTATCGGTAAGTTTATCAATATTTTTTATACTTAGGGATGTTTCTAATTCTATTGAACCGTATGGGGATTTCCATTGACTTAATGCTTCATTCGCTTTCGTACAAAGTGAGAATTTAGCTACATTTTTTTTTTTGATGTTCTCAGTAAGAAAGAAAAAAAGTTGTTGTTCCGGCACAGTACGATTTGCTAAATACGTATTTGAATTAAAAAATGAAATCCCATCCAATTCCATGGTTGGACCTGAGGTTTCAATATGAACTGTAAAATCGCCCAAGGTTGCAAAGTTATTTAAAACTAGTGGTCATTTTTTCAAAATAGGCTATGTTTGACTGCGAAAGAATTAGTTATGGATTTTCTCCTGTTAAGCATTTTAATGAATATCGGGATACTTTCACTGTTCCGGATTTATCCAAGGTATGGGATTGATAATTTTCAAGCCATTGTAATTAATTATACTGTATGTGTGATAACAGGAATTCTATTTGTAGGCCCGACTGCATTTGCAAATGTAAATTATACACAAATATGGGTTTTGATAGCGTTAGGGTTGGGTTCTATTTTTATAGTAATTTTTTATTTAATGGCCCTAACAACCCAGTATTTTTCAATGACTATTACATCGGTTGTAACTAAAATGTCACTTGTAGTTCCTGTGGTTTTTGCGTTATTTGTTTTTCATATCGAGTCAAAGCAATATAATTTTCTGAATTATTCAGGATTGGGTTTGGCCCTGGTTGCTATTTATCTGACATCTTCTGGAGGATCTACATTAACAAAAGGTAAAGGGGGAAACAGAATGAAATTCTTATTGCCGGTAATCGTTTTTGTTTCAGCTGGATTTATTGACGTCATTATAAATTATACCAACTATAGGTTTCTGACTGAAAAAGATTCGGCAATGTTTGCATTATTAATATTTCTGTCAGCGGCCGTTATTGGGTTAATTGCACTTATTTTCCGGGGAAAACCAATTCGTAAAATCAACCTGAAAGGTGGAATTTCGCTGGGAGTAATTAATTACTTTTCAGTTTATTTTCTGATCAAAACACTTTCTGATTTTAATAATGATGGGGCGATGGTTTACCCCATATTGAATATGGGAATAATCCTTGGTACAATGATCGTAAGTATAATGTATTTTCACGAACAACTGGATTCGAGGAAGAAACTAGGAATCGTTGTTTCTATAATTGCCATTACTTTGATTTCTTACCAGGAATTACTTAGTCTGTTAAATGGCCTGTGATGACTATATAACTATTGGAAAGCCTTCGAAAGGGCTATTCAAGGATAAAGGAAGTAAATTTATTTCATTTGCTTCCAGGGTAAACTCTGAGGAAGAGGTTCAGAAAGAATTAGAAAAAATAAAGAAAGGGTTCCATGATGCCCGGCATCACTGTTATGCCTGGGTATTAGGACCTGACCAGGATAACTTCAGGGCCAATGATGATGGTGAACCCAGCCATTCTGCAGGAGACCCTATCCTTGGACAGATCAGATCAAGGAATATGACCAATGTTTTGGTGGTTGTTGTAAGATATTTTGGTGGAATAAAGTTGGGCGTAAGTGGACTTATAAATGCTTACAAAACTGCCGCTTCTGAGGCGCTTGATAATTCCAAACATAAATTGGTAACAATTATGACGAACATTCGGATTACTTATTCCTATGAGAATACCACAGAGGTGATGCGGATAATTGATGAATATTCTATTGAAATGGTAAGCCAGGACTTTAGTGAAAACTGTACAATGATCGCTAGAGTAGCAAGTAGTAAACAGGCATCATTGTTAGGGAAAATGGAATTGCTTCAAAAGACAGGATCAGATATTAAAGTCGAATATGATATATGACAACAAGCAAATAAATGATTATGAAACAGAATCTTGAAACTAATAAAATAATAGCAATTGGATTTTATAAAATGTCTTTTAATGGGAATCCTCGAAAGGCCGTAGAATTATATGTTGGATCTGAATACATCCAGCATAACCCACTCGTTGGGGATGGAATTGAACCATTTATCTCATATTTTGAAAGAATGGTCAAAGAATACCCAAATAAGAACATCGAATTTGTCAGAGCTATTGCCCAGGATAATATGGTGGCTCTTCACACACATCAAGAATGGCCTGGAGGTGAAGAATATGTAACAATGGATTTTTTCAGATTTGATGAGAATGGAAAGATAGTAGAACATTGGGATTCAATGCAACAAATTCCTGATCTTACAGCCAATGGGAATACTATGTATTAATGAAAACGACAAATTAAGTCGTTCATTATACATATCCCTTTTCAATCAGTTCATGGTATAATTTCCAACAGACCCAGGCATCAGTGGCGGCATAATTGATTTGACCGGGTGTGAGATTTTTGTTTTCCCAATTAGATAATTGCTGGCTTTTCGAAACGCGACCTTCAAGCAAGATACCGGCAAGCTTTCGCATCCCTTGATTTTTGATACCCAGCTTATGCGTAATATTATTTACATTAATAAAACCATCCGGAGTAAAAGGATGAATCCTTTGCAATGCAATTATGTCATCGTGGAGGGCAATTCCAATTTTTTTTGTTTCAGATTCAAAAAAAAGAAGGGTCTCTCTTGTTAATCCTGAAGAGTTTATACGTATGAGATATGCTTTGGATTTTGTAGCGATTTGGATTAATGCCACTTCGTTTGTTGTACCTTTTACAAAATTCGGTTTCGTCTCTGTGTCAAAACCAACATAGGGTTCATCGCGGATTTCCTGAAATACCTCGCTGATTTTATTTTTATCATAAACTAATACAGTCTTTCCTTCATACCTCAATAAAGGAAGTTCGTTTATTTCTTCATTTGATATCTCAAGTGCGTACATCAAAAAAAATCAGGCTGCTATCTTCTCTTCTTTATCATCTTCAAAGCGTCGAATTTTGATATTCAAATAGCCAAATATGATGGTCATGAAGGGACTAATTATATTAAAAAATGCAAAGGGGGCGTAAGCAAAAGTAGAAACCCCAAGCACTGTGGATTGAGTTGCTCCACACGTATTCCATGGAACCAAAACCGAAGTTACGGTCCCAGAATCTTCAAGTGTACGACTCAAAACCTCAGGCTTCAATCCTCTGTCTTTATATGTGCTTCTAAACATTCGACCTGGTACCACAATGGCCAGGTATTGGTCAGAAGCTGTAACGTTGAAAAAGACACTTGTAGCTGCTGTGGTAGCGATCAGTGACCCTGTAGAATGTGCAAGCCTGATTATCGCGCTTGCTATTCGCTGAAGCATATGTGCAGATTCCATCACTCCCCCAAAGATCATTGCAGTCAAAATCAGCCATATGGTATTGAGCATACCCGCCATTCCTCCTGTGGATAACAGGTCATTGACCAGTGTATTTTCAGTTGTTATACTAATATTAGTGTACATTGCTTTCATCACCGCTATATACCCTGATTTTAGAGGATCGTTGGAAATTCCTGATATACCATCGAAGATCTGTGGTTGAAATATAACAGCAAAAAGTGCACCCATCAGTGTTCCGGCCAGTAATGCAGGCAGTGCGGGTATCTTTTTTACAATCATATAAATAACTACCACCGGGACCAAAAAAAGGAATGGGTTGATATTGAATGCACCGTCAATGGCTGTGAGAATATGTGGGATTTCATCATTTGAGACCGAAGAATCGAAAGTAAAACCCCAAACCAGGAAAATAACCAGTGAAATAAGGATGGAAGGCCCGGTTGTAAATATCATGTACCTTATATGGGTAAATAAATCTGTTCCCGCCATAGCAGGGGCGAGGTTGGTAGTATCTGACAGTGGCGACATTTTGTCACCAAAATATGCCCCGGAAATTATTGCACCTGCAATCACTCCTTCGCCCATACCAAGTGCTTTGCCAATACCAAGAAGGGCAACACCCACGGTGGCAATGGTGGACCACGAGCTTCCGGTTGCCAATGATACGATAGCGGCTACTACACATGCGGCAAAAAGAAATATAGTAGGGTTCAAAATCTGTAGTCCGTAATATATCATGGCCGGAACAACACCACTAAGTAGCCATGTGCCTGATAAGGCGCCTATCATAAAAAGAATAATTATAGCCGACATCGCTGAACTGATTGATTTAACGATCCCCTTTTGAATTTCAAGCCAATCGTAGCCAAGATATATTGCTATAACACCTGCTACCGCTGCGGATAGAATAAGCGCAATTTGATTGGAACCTGATAAGGTGTCGTCTCCAAATAAATAAACATTGGTTCCCAGTAAAATTATTAGGAATCCAAGAGGAATTAACGACAGAAATAAAGTTGGTTTCTTTGGTACTTTTAACTGTTTTTCAACTTCAGATTGTTCCTCCCGGTCATTATCTATTTCCATATTTCACAAAAAATGCACAAATTAATGATTATTTTCTTCTTCCAACTCACGATACTGCTTATTAATTCCCTTTTGTTCTTTATAATTCCATTCTGAATAAAAAATTAACTATACAAAACCAACGCCGGTAGTAATATGTTATTGAATTAACCATTTAAGTTTTAATAGTAAACTAATTTCCTCTGATTAACCATTTTATCCTTTATTTCTTCTTTCAACCTGTGACCCTGTCCAGAGCAGATATCCCCCATAATCCCCCTTTGATTCCAAAAGAATTTCAATTTGAGTATGCGTTTAAAGGGGGAATTGTATGGCAAAAGAAGTCCAGGATCAACATGGAACGACCAAGGTGTGGATCAGGAATTAGGGTTGGACCTGTAAAACTGATGTTGTTAATTCAATCAGGCTAAAGTCCCCCTTTACATAGATGTTCATCCTGGAACTGTAAGCAAGTTAAAGGGGGATTGAAGGGGATGTGTGGGCATCAAATAAAATTAGGTAAACTCTTGCATTTTTCTTAGTTATTAAACCTTTAGATGACATAGTCATGGCTATGCCTTTAAATGGATTAGACCTGTATCTTCAAATTATTCAAAGGTACCTATGTTTTATTAATTGATAAGGAAATATATCACAGTATAAATAGTAATA
>CAZONK010000125.1:0-10387 GCA_964581095.1 uncultured Roseivirgaceae bacterium | reverse complement strand
CAATAAGTTATAAAATTCGAACCCTTAAGAAAACTATTTGATAAAAATAGGTTAGCGATTACAAAATGATCCTTTATTGAGCCAAACTGTTTTAGTTTGAATATTCATATACCCGTTTTCAATAGAAGGATCGGTTTCAACAAGCTTATTTAGCATATCCTTTTTATAAATGATAATTCCTCCATCATTACCGGGAAAATTTCCAACAATAAGTACATTTCCACTTTTTATCAGTTTGTCAATATGTGTTTTGTGCCCCGATTGCATACGATAGTCCATATTTGCTTTGTAGCTGGCAATTTGGTTGGTAGGCCGGTATCTTACAAGGGTGTAAGTCTTCATTTCGTACGGGATAACGGGTTCGCAAACTTTTCCATATTCCAATTTGAAAGAGAACACTTCTACACTGTAAATATTGTTTTTTATCACAGGGTCATTCTTAAGTAATTCGTTTGCTTCGTCAACAGTGGCTGTATTCAATATAAGAATCTCTCCACCACCTTCCAAAGGTCCTGCATTTGCCAGGTCGCCATTTTCTGACATCCGGCTTATATGACGAAGATGTTCATTTTCCATCACCTGAATTTCCTCTTCAGTAAAAGAATTTCCCGAATTATTTATTCTGACAAATACAAACATATAGTTATCACTTTCCTGGGGATATGCAAGCGGTCCCTGGAAAATCATAGCAATAAGGACCCCTGGAAAGATTTTGAATGCACTCATTTTAAATCCGGACCTTTATCTCCTCAAGCAGAACAGTTGCCAGTTTATCCAGGTCCTCACTTGTATTGTAAACGTGTGGAGCTACACGAATGGAGGTACCCCGTATTGAAACAAAAATCTTGTTTTCATCTAGTTTCGCTTTAATACGGTCAATGCTTACCCCTTCGGTTAATCGTATCCCAAAAAGATGTGTTCCCCTGTAAGCTTCTTCTTCTATCCAAAATCCTTCACTTTGCAATTGCTTAATGCAATCCTGGCTGATTGATTTGCAGTATTCCTGAATATTTGCAATCCCCCACTCCTGGATTTGACGGATAGCTTCAAGTTGCATGGGTATGAGTATGAAGTTACTGTGTTCGCCAACCTCATACCGCAATGCCCCCGGTTGGTATGAATCTTCATAATCAATCAATCCCGAGAAATTTTCGCTGTTATTGCGATTTATCCAATTGTCTTCAATAGGAATTCCATCATTGTATTTTGGGTCATAGTATGCCAATCCCATACTGTAGGGCCCCATGAGCCATTTATATCCGGCACAAATGAGTGCATCGGGTTTTATATCTTCTACATTGAAAGGCAAGGCCCCAACCGATTGCGTACCATCAATAACTAAAGCGGCGCCAACTTCATTCGTTTTGGCACGAAGGGCTTTTAAATCAAATCGAGTTCCATCTGCCCAGTGGCAGTGTGATATTGCAACCAACGAAGTGCTGGAATCAATAGCTGCAAGTATTTTTTCATTCCAATGCCTTCCCCTTTCCTCGTTTTCCAAAGGTGGATCAATGACATTTACCTTTGCTCCATGGGTTTTGGCAATTTGAGTCCAGGAATAAACATTGCTGGGGAATTGCTCACCAGCAATAATGATGTTTGAACCGGTTGGAATATTCAAATTGGCAGCGATAGTGGCAATGCCATACGAAACCGAAGGTATTACTACAACCTGTCTGGGATCACTGCAATTAATTAATTGGGAGTATACTTTACGTAATTCTTCTGTAGGCTCAAAAAAATCGTTCACCGTTACTTCAAAAGGTCGTTGTTTGGCTTCCATTCCTGCGATACCGGCTGCCTTTATGTGCTTCATAAGCGGCGACATATAGGCACAATTCAGATAAGTGATTTCTTCCGGAAGGTTAAACAGGTGTTTTTGGCTCAACATCATTTTTCAATTTGGTTATGAAAGTCAATCCAAAGTTAATTGAAATGATGATCAATATTAAACAGACGAATATTCTATTTCAAGTGTTTCTTCAGCCAATTTTTTAATCTCCAGAAGGCTGTTTTTTGAGATTCTTCGGAGTCGAAATCGTATGAAGGGAATAAGAAGCCATCCATAGATCGGATTGGGTTGATAGTGGCCTTCGATAGTTACACTGGTTCCATTGTCTTGCTTTGTAAGGATATAGTAAAATGAGATTTCTTTGGCCATTGAAACCGATGTGAGTCTTTCTCCGTACACGAGTGCTTCCTCACCAAAATCATTTTTTATTGTTTCAAAATCAGCAAATCCATTATCAAAAAGGCAGCGATGTTTGGTGCCGACACGGTTAAGTCTTCCTTTTTGATACTCTAATTCTTTAACATCCTTTCTCCACAATAGCCTGAAATCCAGGTTGTTGACAAGTTCGAATACCATATACATTGGTTTGTTTATAAGTATTTTACTCTTAACAGGGTTTTTGATCTGGATAGGAGAAGGAAGAGGATCGGGATCTTTCACCTTTTCATGCAAGGGTGACAGTAGCGTATATGTATAATTCATTGAACCCGTTTCATATTCATTTTTTCCGCTCTTGAATTCAATCCAGGGATAACCTGCAAGGGTTGATATGTCCTTTTTTACCAGCACGTCGGTCATGAGCAGGTATTCACGTGTATCAATTGTATTTTTTAGTAATCGGTGAGCATCCACAAGGGTTGGCCCAAATGGTTTTTCAGAATCTTTTACTTTGGTAAAACCTATTTCTCCTGCATGCACAATTACTTTCAGACTCAGGTTAGCAGCACTGGAACAAGCCCCACATTGGCAGACGCGTTCCTGCCTGTACTTTTTTAAATGAGCATGGAAGGCAATGAATGTTTTTTCTGTTTGGTTCACAATATCTACAACCGAAGGTATTACTTGTTGCTTGTAAAAAAGAACGGCGTCACCTTCGACTTCGGATATACTCATTCCAAGCGTATTCGAATCGATAATAACTTCAAGTAATTCGGAAATAATATGCTGTGCATGATCAATTTCCGTATTATTTACGAACTCAGTAAACCCACTGATATCAGGTATGTATATTAATGCATTTGGCACGAATATGGATTTTTAGACTCAATCGTTAAACGTAAATGCAACAAATTCGGTTATTGAAATAAAATCTATCTATTCTAATTCATATTGTTACAAGTAAGATAAAGAACAAAATTTTGTATCATTCAATTCCTTTAAGGTACAATGTAATTTATTTTCATTATATATTTCCATTTCAAATTCATGTTTAGCCCCAAATTTATTGCAACCGGATTTATCACCATTATTGCTTTTATTGGTGTATATGCTTATGTATTTGATTCTAAAATAGACCTGAATGGAGATAATGCAAATTACTATGTCCTGGGTAAATCAATACATCAGGGCGAAGGATACGTAAATATCAATAGCGTATTAAAATCGCCTAATAACCATTTTCCGCCCGGCTATCCGGCAATTATCAGTGTGATTTTTACATTTTCCGATTCCATTACTGCGGTAAAGGTCACAAATGGCTTGTTTCTTCTGGCCAGTATCATGCTCAGTTTTATCATGATTAAAAAAGTAACTGATAATGAACTGTTAGCCTGGATTTCAATTCCATTTCTATTGTTAAATGTACATTTTCTTAAATATGGATCAATGATGATGACAGAGATGTCATTTTTATTTTTTTCCCTGTTATCATTTTTATTTTTTCTCAGGGCAGAAGAAACCGAAGGGAAAAAAATGATTTCCGGGTACATCCTTTCCTTTTTGTTTTTAATAATTGCTTTTTATATTCGAACCCTCGGTATTGCAATTTTAGCGGCGTATAGTCTTGTATTTTTTTTTCGATGGCAAAAGAAGTGGAAAATACTTGCTGCTTATATAGCAGGATTTGTTGTTTGCTATTTCCCATGGTGGTTTCGCGGAAATAATCTCGGGGGGAGTTCATACCTCAGGCAACTGGTAATGATCAATCCTTACCGGCCTGAATTGGGCGAGGTGGGACTTGGAAATTTGATTGCACGAATTGGTACTAATGCAGGGAGGTATATAAGCCGGGAGATTCCCGAAGTGTTATTTCCGTTTAAGTCATTTAACTATAAAGAGCCTATTGGTTTTGGTGAATGGGTTACCGGATTCCTCATTATGGGCCTGATCATATTGGGGATTATTCATTTAAAGAAATACAGGAAACTGATCCTTGGTTATATGGCTGCTACATTTGCTGTTCTCCTGATTTGGCCTGATGTATGGGTTGGTATCCGGTTTGTTCTGCCCACCTTACCTTTTATTTTATTACTGTTTTTGAAAGGTGTTGAATATATTGTTGAATTTGTAAAGCTGAAGCAGCAGTGGAAGAGTAATTTTCCTGTTTTATTAGTTCTCTTACTTCTCTTTCCGTTTATTAGTGAAGTTAATTTACTTCACAACAAAGCAAAGGCAGACTATAATAGTAACTGGGAAAACTACTTTTCACTTGCTAAAGGATTAAAGAAATCCGGAGAATCCAATGTTGTTGTTTCCTGCAGAAAACCGACATTATTTTATTTGTACTCTAACACTTATACTACCCGTTATAAGTACACCGAGGATGAGGAGGATTTTATTGCTGATTTAGAAAATAGAAAGGTTGATTATGTTGTCCTTGATCAGTTAGGATATAGTTCAACATTTCGATACTTGTATCCGGTTATCGAAAATAATACTGATCGGTTCAAGATGATTTCGCAAATGAAAAACCCTGATACTTATTTACTGGAATTTAAACACGCACCTTACAAATGAACAGAAATCCTTTGAAATCAGAGATGTGAAATCAGTGAGTAAGGTGATGTGCTAGTTGTATATGTTTTACTTATTGTGCTTTAATAATTATAATTATTAACTAAACAGGTTACTCTTACAAATATTTTGGTATAAATTACCAACATAAATAACCAAAGTCATGGATCAAAAGGCTCAGGAACAAATTTACAGGGGAATACATTACATGCGGATTTCTCTCCTTCACGATGAACAAAAGGAATCTTTTATTAGCTGGTTGCCACATGATCAGATTATTAAAATTCAAGTTGAAAATGAAATCTTCGTTGATTGTGTTCAATACCATCATTACGAACACTGGTTTGACAACATCATGAAAATCCAGACAGATATAGCAACAGAACCAAATGAGAAATTTGGAATTTCAATTCAATAAACACACCGTTTAATACCGGAATATAAATCCATTTGGTCCACGACCAGAGATAAAATTACTTATATCTTCGCCCTCAGGACTTATAATCAGGATCGTACCGTTACCGGTAAAAGCATTTGCATTGGCGAGGTAAATTTCATTTGAGTTTTCTCTGTATCCCAACCCATAAATATTTCTGGTAGAATATATTGATTTATAATTGGCAGGAGAACTAAGCGCTACAGCAACAATTCTACTGTCGGTAAATGAAAAATCCGGGGCCCAGGTTGATGTTAACACATAAATGATCTTATTGACTTTGTCAATGGTGAGTTTACCCTCCAGGTTTGAGATTTCGATGGTTTGCAATATTTTGTTGTTTAGCGCATCCAGTTCATTTAAGTTTCCTGCCATGGTTGTAAACCATAAATGTCCATCTGGTAAAGAGACAAAATTGCTAGGGCCAAATGAGGTTTCTATCGTCTCAGTAATTTTATCATTTGTAATATCAATCACCGTTATTTGAGAAGATGCAAGCGAAGAAACGAAGAGTTTCCCATTGGTAATTTTGAGCCCTTCTGGTCTGGAATTAACATTTATTGTTTTTAGAATATTCCCTGTTTCAATGTTAAGTACTGCTATAAAGGATTCCGGTGATGAATAATCCTGCGCAAATGGCCCCCAATTAGATACATAACCTTTATTTCCATCTATAACCATATATCGGGGAAGGGATAGCTCTTCGGATATTACCAATATCGAAGTCAGAGTGTTGGCATCAGCAACTTCAATCCGGGAGCCAAGGTTGTCTACCAGGTATATTCGATCATTATAAATGATTACCGATTGAAGCAATCCTCCAAAAGGACGTGTGTTTTCCAGTTCGAATGCTTTCTGGATATTTTCAGATGTTTCAGGATTATAATGTCCTAGCGACCCATCAGCATCAGAGAAATTACCTTCGTTAATAACAAATACCCCTGACTCGTATTTCCCTTTTGGTGTTGGGTTTTCATTTTTTGTACAACCTGAAATGATCAGGGCCGTTAAAACAAATATCCCAAACCCTATTTTTGTGAATTTAATTTTGTGCCTGTTTTTCATATAATTTAATTAGTTATTTAGAATTTCATCGATATATACATACTATAGTTTATCCCGGGCATGGCCCTGAAGGGAAGGTTGAAATAGGAGGTGTTCATTAGGTTTTTTATTGTAAAACCAATTTTTAACGTGTTACGGGTAAGATGCAATTTTTGATTGACATCGAGGTTGACCAGCCAAAAGTCATCAAGAAATGATTCGTTATCTGTTGTTGTAAATCGCTTTCCAGTATAATTTCCATTTATATTTAGTTCAAAAGAGTGCAATGTAATACCTGCCAGGGCCAATGCATTGTGAAATGGCACGAAGGGCAACTGCTTATCAAGTGACCTGTCAAATGCATCATTGATTGTCTTATTTGTTGATTTTGTATATGAATAACCAAATTTCCAAAATAGCTTAAAGCTATTTATCCGGTTTTCACCTTTCAAAGTTATTTCCACACCCTGCGCATGAACCTTTCGGATATTATCCGGACTCCAGATAGCACCATTCGGGACCCATAAGATCCAGTTTTCTACCCACATTTTGTAAGTAGAAAGAAGGACAGAAATATCTGTATTTGAAGATATGTGATTCCAATTGATACCGGATTCCAGGGAGGTACTTGTCTCGGGAATCAAATCAGGATTACCTCCCGGATTCCAGAACCTGTCATTAAGTGTTGGAATACGATAATTAGCAGAACCGGATATTTTCCATGTAATTTTGTTTTGTGTGCTTTTAATAATATCAAGTGAGGAACCAATGGAAGGGGCTTCCGGTATTTGATAATTTGGAACGAATTCCTTACGAATACTGAATGACAAATTCCAAATAGGGTATGGATTGTACTTTACCCACAAGAAACCGTTCCATCTTTTCTCCTCCACCATATTTAAATAATTATCAGTATCTACTCCAATATGTTTGTACCCAATACCTGCATCCATTTCAACTTTTGAAGATATTTCCTTACCATAGGAAGCCTGTACCATACCCGTCTTAGAAGTAGTTCTTAAGGAATAATTATAAATCAAATCATCAAGTACATAGCCGGTACGGACATTTACATTACCCCATTCACCTATATTTTTATAGGAAACAGCCATTCTGATATTTCTGTCTTCCTGGTAGTCAGAATTATCTGGATTTACAATTGTGGGTTGTATCTCCCGATCACTTGCATGTGCCCAGATATTCATATTAAACTGGCCGGATGTACCTGATTTAAAATATAAATCCTGATACAGGCCAAACATCCTTACAGCAGCATTTTTCTGCTTTTCTTTGGGTTGACCTGGTTTTAAAATATTATTATAGGTGAAGTCGTTTTTTGAATAGGTATAATAAAACCTGGTTGAACTTTCGAATCGATCATTTCCCGCGCGCAGCTCCATCCGGGTGTTTGTTGTTTTATAACTTCCAAAATTCTGGTAAATTGAAAATGCAGGTTTTGATTCCCAACGGGCCGTTGAATGCATCAATATTGTACCACCGATAGATTCATTGCCATATAATGCGCTTGAACCGCCGTATTGAATAACCAATTCGTCATAAGCAAAAGATGGGATTTGAGATAGATCGGACTGACCAAGTGTAGGCGAATTGATATTCAATCCATTCCATATCAACGATGTGTGTCCGGCTCCTGTACCCCGTATTGATATAGTTGAGAGCATATTATTACCGTAGGATTTCAGATAAATTGTTGAATACTGCTGGAGTATTTCTGAGGTTGAAAAAGTTGGGTGCTTTGAGAGAATTTTATTGAAATCCTGTTGAATAGAGCCGGCAGTGTACTTTTGGCTTACATATCCATATATATTCAACTCGTCAAGAACATACGTTTGGAGCGAGTCCTGAGCATGGCCTGCAGCGGTAATTAAGGTGAACCAAAAGAGTATATTATTTCGAAAATAATTCATTATCCACTTTCTCCCGAAGCATTAAATAATTGTGCTTATTATGGCAGGTCTCCTGGCTTGTCCTTTGTTGCACCTTCCCATTCCTAAAGAACAGTGGTTTTGGAATTACAACACGTTTATTACGGACTTACAGTTGCGGGAACAGCGCTCGATTTTCACGAGCTTCCCTATTATCAGAAACAAAAAGATAAACTATTTCTGAACCATAATATGGGTGTAAAAGTAGAACAGCAATTCATCAAAGCCTCACATTAGATGATAATTTGAAGATTTACTTTTTAAGAGATAGGTAAAATTGAGCTATATATTGATATTTATTTATTATTTTGATTTATAATTATTGACAGAATAACTATTTTTATATACGTATTTGTAAAATAGGTTGCGTTTTTTCAATGTAATTGTATAATTTACAAATTAATTAATATATTATTAAAACAGGAATCGCTTAGGGTGTTGTATCGAAATTAATGGAGGACATTCGAAAACTTATAGAAATTAAAAGGCAAAAGGGACACAGAAGTATCCAATTGCTGAACCAAAACTTTAGAAAATCAGAAATTTCTAAAGACAACGTGCTGTTTGATAAAATCATAGAGAACGATCTCAAAACGGACAGCGAGGCAGCAAAGGTGGTATTTAAAACTGATGCTACGAACCGTAACTACCGAAATGCAAAAAGTAAACTTCGTGTAAAACTGCTAAACAACCTTTATTTTCTGGATTATGACAAAAAAGGATACACCCAGTACCAGAAATATGAGTATGAGTCCTATAGTGAACTTCATCAGGCTCGAATTTTAATGAATGAAGGTGCTATTGATTTTGTTACCAAAAAATTATTGCATCTACTGAAGTTTGCCAAGGTTTGCGAACTTATTGATATAGTTGACCAGGCACTCATTTGGTTAAAAGAAATTTATGCGCACCAGGGGAAGTTAAGCATGTACAACGAGGTTGTTCTTGCACTTGGCTACTATCTTGAGTATCAAAAGGCCATCAGGGATTCAGAGGCATTGTATTTTGATGAGTTGGTTCAAATCAACAAATCTTTCAGTGCCCAGATCAGGATATTGGGGAAAATACCAGAAAGTATTGAGCAAATAAAGAAAAAAGCCATCCGGTTTAATAGTACCAGGATCGAGTTACTGGCATTTCGGCTCGAGTTATTATACTTAAGGATCACGAATAATTTTAAAAAATTAGTCGCGCTTTGTTCAGAGATAGAGGAAGGATTTTTGGAGAGGAAGGATGGAGAGATCAGGGTTGATCTTGATAAGAATAAATTATTTCTTACCAAGATTGATGCTTATTTTAATTTGCACAAGTTCAAAGAGGGATTGGCTTTTACAAATAAGAAAGAAGAATATTTTGAACCTGGATCAGATCCATGGTTTGAGTTTTGCGAACTTAGGTTTCAGTTGGCTATGTTTGGAAAACAGTTTAAAAAAGCTGCAGAATACCTCAGGGAAGCCAAAACAAATAAGAATTTTAACAGTCTTCCTGAAAATGACCTTGAACGCTGGAATATTTACCGTGGTTACCTTATTTACTTCAATAACAACAAATTGGTCCGATGGGGATTTAACTTTAACCATTTTTTTAATTTTAAATTAGATTTTGGGAAGGAGTTTATTGGGTACGAAGTTGCAGTACTGGCCATCAGGTTTTTGTACTTTTTAAGAGATGGTGATCTGAAAGGTTTAAATATAACTTTGAAAAAAATAAATAAATATAATTCATCTCACCTTGATAAAAGAAGCAATTACAGGAGTAGTATTTTTATTCGATTGATCAACCTCGTATCTGAAAATGACTTTAGTTATGAGTCGGTAAGTTCTAAAAGTGAGAATTACGTCGAAAAGTTAATGGGGACCTATATCCCACAAGACAAATACACCGATCTGGAAGTATATCCCTATGAATTAATGTGGGAAGAAGTATTACATATTCTGGAAACAGATAAGCAATATGTTCACTTTAAATTCTATCACTTTGCCAACTAGCTGGTAACCACAGCTATAATTTTGCAGCACACAATTTTTCCCTGCCTTTAGTGAATTCAGTCCAGATTTCTTCAAGAATTTTCCGGGCAGGTTGAATTGTTGAAATATTGGCAGATACCTGGCCAATTTCCAGTTTGCCTAATGAAAGATCGCCTTCAAAAATTCCTAGTTTAGCACGCCGTTTCCCAAGAATTTCACTTAGTTTTTCTTTCGTGGCTCCTTTATTTTC
>CAZONK010000124.1:0-10505 GCA_964581095.1 uncultured Roseivirgaceae bacterium | reverse complement strand
GATCGTTTGATACAACAATGAAATAAAAATATTTTATATTTTCTTTTCAAATAGTTCTAATAGTTTTGGTGAGTTGAAAAGCACTGATGCATTGAAGTTGTTAGAGGGGTACCATACGTGGAATAAAATATCTGTAATTCAACGAATTAACATAGAAGTTTACTCTATAAGATTGATCCTTCAAATAATCAATAGTTGAATATAGTTGGCCATAAGTAGAAATATCCCCTCCAACAATATTTGCGGTATGAAGTGTTTCCTTAGTGTCTACCAACAATTCTTCAATTTTCTCCCATTCAAGTTCTGAACTTTTATTTTCAGAATGACAGAATATAATCTGCTTGAATACATCTTTACATAATTCACAGGTGCGCTTACAATGACTGTTTAATTAAGTAAATGGTCAACTCAATTAAATTATTCTTTAATCCAGAGATGTATCGGAACTGTTTATTATCCTTCAACATTGGTTTAAATTGAACTGGTTTGCCATTGTTATTAGATTTCTTACAGTAGCAAGCATGGGAAATCCTTATCGGTTTCTCCTTCTATATTTAAAAATTTAATTAGTAAGTGGAACTGATTATTTTTCATTCGTACCTCAAGGTATCAACCGGATTCATTAATGAAGCTTTGACCGTCTGAAAACTTATTGTGATCCATGCAATCAGCAGAGAAAAAGCCAAACTGACAGCAAATGGCATCCAATGAATACTTTCATGATAGGCAAAATTTTCAAGCCATCCTTCCATTATTAAATAGGAAATTGGGGCAGCTACTGCAAATGATATTAATACCAGCCATGTTGTGCTTTTTGTTAGCAAAACTACTACCTGGCCAACAGATGCCCCAAGCACTTTTCTTACCCCGATTTCTTTCAATCTTTGTTCTGTTACAAACGATGATAAAGCAAAAAGCCCCATGGCCGCGATAAAAATTGCCAAAAAGGAAAATACTTTGACCACAATACTCAATTTATCTTCATTAGAATACAGTTGATCAAAACGGTCTCCAACAAAATAGCTGGTAAATGGAAATCCGGGACGAAGAAATGACCACTGATCCTGAAGATAGGCCATTACCTCTTTCTCATCCCCTTCAATAATACGAATAGCAATACTACGTGCCCTACCCGACGATACCAGAAATACAATAGGTGCTATCTCCTGATGCAATGATTCGAAATGGAAATCCTTGACTACACCAATAATACGACCTTGTCGATTACCATAGTTGAACTTTTTGTCAATGGCATCTTCACTGGTTTTCCAGCCGATAGCTCTTACAGCAGCCTCATTGATAACGAATGCTTCGGTTGAATCACTTGCTCTTTCAAAATCAAAATTTCTCCCCTCAACAAAAGACATTCCAAAATTCTCAAGAAAACCATGGTCAACATGTACATCGGCCACTCTAAAACTAATTTGTTTCATTTCGCCATCAACCTCCGCAGTTGTACCCTGTGAATCCAGCAATCTCCCGGAAGGAATCCGTGAAGAGAGCGAAACATTCTCAATACCGGGCTGTGATTCAAAACGCTGTTTTATTGCCGCGTAATTGTTATATATCTCCTGATTAATGGGCAGTACAATCATCCTGTCTTTATTAAATCCAAGGCTTTTGTTCCGCATATAATTTAGCTGTTGTTGAACAATACCTACCCCCACTATTAGCGCAATCGATATGGAGAACTGAATTAAAACCAATACAGATCGCATATTAAACCTGCTCCCTGCTACCTTTCCTTTTCCTTTGAGAATACTTGCCGGCTTAAATGAAGCCAGGTAGAATGCCGGATAACTTCCCGCTGCAATACCGGTAATAAGCGTGATTCCTCCTACAAGGATCAGGGCAAACGCATCTTTTGAAAAACTTAATACAAGCCCTTTATCAATGAAATCATTAAATGTTGGGAGCAATAGGTAAACCAACAGGATAGCTAAAACCATCCCAAAAATCGCAAACAATACTGATTCTGCCATAAATTGGCGGACAAGAACAGATTTATGTGCACCCATAACCTTTCTTAATCCGACCTCTTGTGCTCTTTTGGAAGATCGGGCTGTTGAAAGGTTCATAAAATTGATACAGGCGATAACCAGGATGAACAGGGCAATAATAGTATATATATAAACGTAGGCAATGTCGCCGTTTGCTTCAACTTCAGAATCGAGATGGGAATTCAAATGAATAGAAGTGAGTGGCCAAAGTGTCAGATAATTGTATTGATGGGGCTTGACTCCACTGCTTGTTGTTTGCAAGTGACGATCAAGAAAATCAGGCAACTGCGATTGAAGTTTTTCATAATTGTACCCGTCAGGAAGCAACAAGTACGTGGTATAATTATTACTTCCAAAGTTCTGCATTAATTGATCGATACCAACCATGGCCTCATAAGTACTCAAGGAAGCAAGTATATCCCATTTAAAATGAGAATTTAAAGGTACATCCTTCGCTATACCGGTAACTTTCATTTCTGTGAGGTTATCATAGTTAACCATCTTCCCCAAAGGGTCTTCATCTCCAAAATATTTTTTTGCTGTTGTTTCTGTCATTACTATGCTATTGGGCTCGATGAGTGCAGTGGCCGGATCTCCTTTTATAAATTCCCAGCTAAACACCTCAAACACGTCACCATCAACCAGGAAAACCCGTTGTTCTTCTATCTTCCTGTCATTATATGTAATAAGCGGGTTATCACCCAAAAATCGAACTGCATGCAGAACTTCCTTTTCGAAATCGTTAATCAATAATGGGCCAAATGGCGGTGCTACGTTTCCAAGATGAAGGCTCGTCTCACCATCCTCGTTTACCCAGGCACGGGTAACCCTGACTATCCGATCCGAATTTTCGTGGTATTTATCAAAACTGAGTTCATCATTTACAAATAGTAAAATAAATATGGTAGCAGCCATACCGATGGCCAGGCTAAATATATTAACAAATGAAAAGCCTTTGTTTCTGAAAATATTTCTGATGGCAATTTTGAGATAATTGAAGAGCATGGTATAGTGATTTGTGTTGATGGTTATTAATAAAGATAGTTTTTCTGTTAAAAAGTTGCACGTTTATTATACAAAAATGAGCTCCTGGTCTCAGGAACTCATTTTGTATTCATTATTTATATTTTATATTTCTTTAAGCTCAGATGACTCCTTTTCAATTTCATCAACCTCCTTCTCTTTCCACTGTTCAATATCATTTGTAGCAAACCTACGTTGGTTATCTTTCTTGAATTGGTCATTGCTTACATTTCATGCAATATGAAACATCCAGATTTTGAAAGAACCATCGCCTTTAAACCCCTTCCTGTATCGTAATATTCGAACAAACACATCTTGTGTTAAATCTTCACTAATTCCTGCGTTACAATGTATTCTATAAAAGAAAGTAAAAAGAAGTTTATGATAGCGCTCGAATAGCAGTCCAAGACGGTCAATATCGCCCTCATTTACCCAGGTCATTAATGCATTATCAGAAATTGAATCCAAGAGCTAATTTTATAATTTAAATTTCATGTAGGTAAACCAGCGGTTACCAAAAAGGTTACACAAATTGAGAATAAATTGTCAAAATTGGAACTCAAATGTGAACAGTAGCTAAAAATACGGTCCTACAATTATCCCTCCTTCTCCTTCCACTTAATATTGCACCCCACGCTTGGTATTTGATTTGTGGGAAAAGGAACATTGTTCAAAAGACTATCAATAGCCATACGGAGGTCTTTACCGGTAAGTGGCATTTCATTCCCTGGTCGGGAGTCATCAAGTTGACCCCGGTATACGAGTTCCATATTTTTATTATAAAGAAAAAAGTCAGGTGTGCAAGCTGCCTGGTATGAGTGGGCTACCTTTTGTGTCTCATCAAATAGGTAGGGAAATGGATAATTCCAGGTAAGGGCTTCTTCTTTCATAAGTTCCGGGGAGTCTTCAGGATAGCTCTCAATATCGTTGCTACTTATGGCTATTAACGAAACGTTTTTAGGAATGTAGTCATTTGCCAGCCGGACCAATTCTTCACGTACGTGCTTTACATAAGGGCAATGGTTACATATAAACATGATTAGGGTCGCTTCGTCTGACTTAAGGTTATTCAGTGTCATGAGGCCGCCGGTTACGGTATCCTGAAGTTCAAAATCGGGCGCTTTAGAACCCAGATCGACCATATTAGATGGAGTAAGTGCCATAACTTTATTATTTGATAAACAAATATAAATGATTGTTAAAAGTCAAGTACTGAAATCCCTATATTTAAGCCATGCACATTGATATTGCAAAAATCAAAGAATTAGAGAACAAGGCAAAAGAACTTGAACCTGTTGCGGAAGAAAGGTATAAACTAATTACAAAAGTTAACAAAATAACAGAATCATTTCTTGAAGATCTTGAGGAATCAAGTGCTTATTCATCCGATAGAAAATCCATTGCAGATCTTGAGCTTCCATTTAAGAATGAAGGAATGGATCCCGATGAAATATTTTCGATGGTAGTAAAATCGGTTGATACACCCGGTATCAATCCTGCCTCTGGCGGGCATCTCGGATACATTCCCGGTGGTGGTTTATACACATCGGCGTTAGGTGACTATTGGGCAGACATTACAAACAGGTATTCTGGTATATTTTATGCAGATCCCGGAGCAGTTAAAATCGAAAATGAACTAATCAGGTGGATGATAAATCTTGTGGGGTTTCCGGATACCGCGTGGGGTAACCTGGCTTCCGGAGGAAGCATTGCAAATCTCACTGCTGTGATTGCAGCACGGGAAGCAAAGAAAATTACACCTGAAAACATCCGAAAATCTGTAATATATTTTAGTGATCAAACTCACCATAGCATAACCAAAGCCATTAAAATAGCAGGAATGGAATTTGCCCACATTCAAAAAATTCCATTGACAAACGAATTACGAATTGATCCGCATTTGTTTCATGATATAGTAGAAAATGATATTAACAATGGGCGAAAACCATTCTTACTTATTAGTTCGGCAGGAACAACGGATGCAGGAATAATAGATCCTATTAAAGAACTTTCAAAAGTATGCCAGACTTTTGATATCTGGCATCATGTTGATGGGGCCTATGGAGGCTTTTTTCTACTATCAGAAACACTAAAGTCAAAATTGAAAGACATCAATTCCGCCGATTCAATTGTTCTGGATCCACATAAAAGCCTTTTTCTTCCCTATGGCCTGGGTGTCATTCTCGTAAAGGATGCTCAATTTCTTCAATCGGCATTCTCATACCAGGCCAACTACATGCAGGATGCTATTGAGGTTGAAGAAGAAATATCCCCTGCCGATGTATCCCCTGAACTTACCAAACACTTCCGGGGTTTGCGTATGTGGCTCCCATTACGTATTCATGGTTTAGCTCCTTTTCGAGCGGCACTGGAAGAAAAGCACCTTCTCGCAAAGTATTTTTATGAAAAAATAACTTTAATTCCAGGATTTGAAGCTTATCAACCTCCCGACTTGTCTGTAGTGATGTTTAGATACGGCGTGGGTAAAAATATAAATGAGACTAACAAACGATTAATCTCAGATATTCATCAAGATGGAAGGGTGTTCCTCTCCTCAACTACTATTAACGGTAATTTGTGGCTTAGAGTAGCAATCCTGGTATTCAGGACTCATCTTCAAACAATTGACAAAACCCTGGTTCTGCTGACAGAAAAAATAGAACACATTACCTCTAAATCTTCTATCAATTAGTTGAGAAGTTGGTTTTTTAAGTTTATTTTATGAATTGATGCGTATAACCAAATCCATAGCAGAAAATAAAGTAAAAAAGCGCCTGCCACTTTTTATTCCCTTACTGCGATTTACGCCATATATCGGGATTGTGGTCGGAATTCTCCTTTTTGTTTTTCAAGCTTCATTGATTGCCTATTCCGAACGAGTGGTCGGTAAATTTCTTATGGATTTTGTTCAATACGAGACACGTGGAAAATATTCGATCAAGTATGACAAAGTAAAATTTAATATTTTCAGGAAAAAGCTCACACTCATTGATTTTAACATTGAACAGGATTCTGTATTTAAGCTTTCAAATTCGGATAAAGGTGGTTTTGATCTGGAAGCAGCGTTATTATCCATTGAAGTCAACAGTCTTTTGGAATTTGCTATTTATAAACGGCTTCAAATTAATGCGCTGGAGCTTATTAAACCATCATTCGAAATTATACAAAACAGTCAGACCAAAGCTACAAACGATGAAAAAAAGGAAAATGCAATACGCACGCTGGAATCCTACCTCAAAGAATTTAAAATCAATGAACTATCCATAAAAAATGCTGATTTGAAATTCGTGAATATTCTACCGGATTCTGTTGGGACCATTAAAATTACCGATATAACCATATTAATAAAAGAACTACAGGTTGACAATTCTATCCGATCTAATGCATTTTTTATTACTGAAAATTTCGAAGTTGAAATCAGAAATGAGAAGTTTCTTATTTTGAAAGATCATGAGTTGAGTTTCGACCGTTTATGGTTGTCCTCAAAAGATTCCACCCTTTTTGTTGAAGGTTTGCAACTCATACCAGGTTCGTCATTGAAAACATCCTATGAATTCGATTTTCCGCAGATTTCAGTAAAAAATATTGATCTGAAACAAATGATTTACAGAACTAACATAACTGCAGGAACACTTGATTTTGGAAAGGGTAGTATAAAGATCAATATGGTACTTGATTCAAACGATAAATCCCCAAGCAAAAGATTAGAAATACCAGATATTCATTTCGGTAGTATAATTCTCAATGATACCGACATCGAATACAATTTTCCAATTGATCAACAATTACATACAATCACATTCAAAGGTGTTGACTTTCTCATGTCCGACCTGAAGGTGGATAGCCTCCACTTACAAGATCCTGAAATATTGCTTGATGAAATAGACCTAAATCTTCATATAGATCAGTACTATGTTGAACTGATTAAGATGCACCATAATTTATTAATTAATGATATCGACATCAACTTTAAAAAGGGGTTTTGGAATATGGACAGCATTTCATTTCAACCATTGCCCGGGAAAAAGCTTGGGAGCTATTCAATTGTTTCGCCCGGATGGAGATTGAATGGTATTGATTTTAAATCTGCATTCAAGACCGGTTTACTGGCAGGTGATTCATTAACACTATTGCAGCCTGTAATAAGTATAAGGATGGACCGCAAGAGTTCTTCTAATTCTAAATTTAATTTTGACCCAAAAAATACCTATCCTTTAATTAGATCTGTTTTTCCTGGTCTTTTCCTTCGATCATTCAACATCACGAATTCAATCATTAGTGTAAGAAAAGCAGATAATAGCCAGCTATTCCGGGGTGACCATATAAATCTTTCTTTGTCAAATATCAGGATTGATTCTTTGATGGAAGATACGGAAAATCAAATATTAGGAATAAACGCAATTAAAATGGGTGCCGAAAATATTGTGGCTCGACCAAGTAACAGTACCAATGTACTTACAACAAACCGGCTGTTGTTTGATAGCAATTCAGGTGATATTCAGATTTCAAAATTATCTTATACAACAAAGATGAAATCTCTAAATCATTTTACAATTGATGAGTTGAGGTTGGTTGGTTTAGATTGGTTCAGGGCAATAAACAACAAATCAATTAAAATAGATAGTATCCTGTTGAACAACCCAAAACTCATTTCAGTGATTGATACTCTCCAGACTCCAACAGTGAGTGCATCAGATGCCTCAAATGCTCTCCCGATAGATTCTATCCAGATCGGGTACTTTCAACTTAAAACAGGAACGGTTGACATCACCACCAAAACCGATGGTTCAAAAAAATTAGATAGCATCAATACCACCATAAATGATTTTTCATTCTTCCGCTCAGGTGAAGAATACCAGTGGGATACAAGGTTGATGCAATTTGAAACCGGTGCATTTAACTCTGCAATATTAAAAAATACCCATAGAATTTCCGGGGAACATATTTTCCTTTCAAAAGCTGACTCGCTCTTTGAAATCAAGAACCTGAGAATACTACCAAATGGTAATTTGGCTGATAATAAATATAACATAAATATTCCACTATTATCTATTACAGGATTGATTCCCGGGCAACTTTTTGTTTCAAAAAAGTTAAGTATAAAGGAGATTAGACTACAGGAACCTAGAGTTGATCTTTTAATCACTTCTCAGAATTCAACAAAATTTGAAAATAAGGAAAAAAAATCACTGGTCAGTTCAGTATTGTACCAGGTGGAAAAATTCTCAATTGAAAATGGGCAGTTTTATACGCGGTATCAAAATGACTCTATTCAACATCAAATTGCCACTTCCAGGGTAAATTTTACCATTAACAATATTGAAATTGACTCTACCACTGAAATTGATGCCTCCTTGTCATTTTTAGACAATTTTGAATTCCAGTCAGAAAATGTTAATTATTCGGGGATCAAAGAACTTGATTCCGCGTTTATCACATCCATCAATATTAATTCGAATGAGCACATACAACTCTCTGGAATTTATGCTGGCGTAAATTCAAACAATACTAAAATTGAAGCAGCAATTCCGGAATTTTCGGTTTATGGAAAAGACTGGCTTTGGAATTTATTAAATAAAAATTACGTATTTGACAGCATAGTAAGTATTCAACCTGAAATCAACTTCTATTTACCAGACTCATCTAGTCAAAAACAAAATGCTAAAGAAAATTTATTTAATGATACAATTTGGGTAACGAAGATCCGACTAAGAAATGGGAAAATGACTATCAGTCAAAAAAATAAAACCACTCAAATTCCTGATTTCAACCTGGATGTTACAAGGCTGAATTACTATCAGAATAATCCAAATAATCTGTATGCTAACAATATAGATTTACACATTAATAATCTTAAAGACCTGCTTTCCAATGATTTAAACTCACTTGATATCCAGAGCATTTACTTATCGACTTCATTGGGCCTAGTGGACATTAAGGGGTTTCAATATGAGCCCAAAATACCAAAACTTGAATATGGCTATAAAGTAGGAAAACAAACTGACTGGATGTTTATACAGAATAATAAAATTCGCATTAGTGGATTTGATTTCAATAAATTAGTTTCAAAACAGGTACTTAATATTCAGGAAGTATATATAGACTCAATTGATATTCAGCTATTCAGAGATAAAAACATTCCTTTCCCCGAGGATCAAATACGTTATATGCCTCAAAAAATGATCCGCGACATTCCCTTTCCTGTCACAATCAATAATATTATTTTAAACCAGGGCAAGATACAGTATGAAGAACTTGCACCTGGTTCCAGTAGATCAGGTTTTCTGGATTTTACCAATTTGACAGCAGGAATCCATAACCTTACAAATGATAGTGTATCGCTTTCAAAAGATACAATTATGCAGATAAGTGCCAGCACTCAGTTAATGGGTGCCGGGGAATTGCAGGTAGGTTTTGAATATGATCTTATTGATCCTGAAAATGGCCATACATATATCGGGCATCTTGGAAAAATGGATCTTACAAAACTTAATAAGATGCTGGTACCAAATGTAAATGTTCAGATTAAAAGTGGATTGCTTTCGAAAATGGATCTTCGTGTAACTGGTAATAACGACTATACTATCGGAAATATGACGATGTACTATAATGATCTGCATGTAAAAGCAATAAATAAAAAGACAGATTCAAAAAAAGGAATGGGACCGGCTTTTGTAACATTTTTTGCCAATACATTTGTTATCAACCGAAATAACCCAAAATTTTTAATTCCACGTGATGGTGATATCTATTCCGAAAGAGATACATCTAAGTCAGTGTTTAGTTATTTGGCTAAGACAGCACTTAGTGGGGTAGTAAGTAGTATTGGGGCACGAAACAACAGAAAAGAAATCAAGAAACTAAACAAAGAAGCAAAAGAAATTAAAGATAAAAAAAGGATAAGAAGGCAAAAGAAGGAAGAGAAAAAACGAGATAAGGAAGAAAAGAAAGAAGACAAAAAATCCTTGAAAGCTGAGGGAATAAAAGAAGATTAAACATTGAAAATTGGTATCATTTCCGACACACATGGTAGCCTTGATGAAAAGCCCGTCAACTTTTTTTCAGAATGTGATGAAATCTGGCACGCGGGTGATATAGGTAACAAAAACATACTGGAAAAACTGGGTTCAATATGTACCCTGCGTTCCGTATCAGGAAATATTGATAGTAAAAGTGAAGGATGGGCCTCAGCCGAGAATCTATTCTTTTCTTTGGAAGGGATGAAAATCCTCATTATTCACATCGCAGGGAATCCTCCGGGATACAATAGGAACGTCCTGAAGTTGCTCACAGAATATAAACCCGGCATCCTTGTTTGTGGGCACAGTCATATTCTCAAAGTAATGTTTGATAAAGTAAACAATCTACTTTTTATCAATCCCGGTGCTGCTGGTAACCAGGGATTCCATACCGTTAAAACAGCAATTCGTATGAAAATAAAATCTGGAAAACCCTCAGAAATGGAGGTTCTGGAATGGGAAA
>CAZONK010000123.1:0-10595 GCA_964581095.1 uncultured Roseivirgaceae bacterium | reverse complement strand
ACTTTGTAATTCAAAGTACTTTCAAATGGATCAGAATAAATATATCGAAGACATCAAAGACATCAAGGACATTATGAATCGATCGTCAAGGTTTGTCTCCTTGAGTGGCCTCTCTGGAATTTCCGCCGGAATTATTGCATTAATTGGAGTTTATGCAGCATATCAAACTGTGTATATCAATCAGGATTATTTCGGATATAGAAAAGCCATCATCACTACTGAAAGCCTTGCAACATTGCTGTTAATTGCCATAGGTACAGTTGTTCTATCAATAGTTACAGTAATCTACTTCACAACTAAAGAAACTAAAAAAAGGAATCAAAAGATTTGGGATCGTCAAACAAAAAGACTCCTGATCAACCTTTTGATCCCTCTTATGACGGGAGGCATTTTGTGCTTGATGCTGTTGCTTAAAGGGTATATAGGAATTGTTGCTCCTCTGACTTTAATATTTTATGGATTGGCTCTTATAAATGCAAGTAAATATACCCTTAATGAAATCCGCAGTCTGGGAATCATCCAAATAGCATTGGGATTGATCGCCACGCATTTCATTGGTTTCGGATTGCTATTTTGGGCAGTTGGATTTGGGATACTACATATCATATACGGTGTGGTGATGCATTTTAGGTATAGGTCGTGAAGGAGTTGCTGAGAGACTTGAACAAAGCATTTGAGAACAAAATTCGTTTGGGCATTATGTCAGCATTGGTTGTAAACGAATATTTTGATTTTAATTCACTGAAGGAACTGTTAGAGGTAACAGACGGCAACTTAGCCAGTCACCTGAAATCACTTGAGAAAAGCAAATATGTAACATTCAGGAAAGAATTTCTGGGTAGAAAACCCAATACCAAATATTCGGCCACAGATGAAGGTCGGAAAGCTTTCAAAAAACACATTAAGGCCATTGAACAACTTCTAAAATAAAAAAATTTGAACATGTACTTTGTAATTCAAAGTACTTTTAAACACATATATTATGACTACGGAAAACACCTTGATTGAAAAAGTGAACAACTGGATTAAGAATTCAGTCACACTCAAACTGGCAGTAATTACGATTCTGATGCTGTTATTACTTATTCCTGCAATAATGATACAAGAAATCATTTACGAACGGGAAGAGCTTAGCATTAAGGTTATTGAAGAAGTAAGTTCCAAATGGGCCGAACGCCAACAAATAACTGGCCCAATTTTAACAATTCCTTTGATCTATGAATATGATATAGATGACAAGATCGTTTCAACCATTAAGTATTGGTATCTGCTTCCTGAAAACCTGAAGATTGATGGTACAATAGAACCAGAAAAATTAAGAAGAGGAATTTACGAGGTTGTCGTTTATAAATCCAACCTCTCGGTTAAGGGGTATTTTGATCTGTATCAACAACCAGAGCCGGATAATTTAAAGGAGATCAAGTACGATCAGTCTTTTTTAACGATTGGAATATCAGACTTACGGGGTATCAAAAATAAAATTGATTTCAAGTGGGATAAACAAAATCTCAGCGTAAAACCGGGTTCTAAAATATCAAACCTGGCTTATTCAGGGGTAACGGTTGATTTGCCAAATATCCAGGATAAGATTAATAAAAAAGTGAACTTTGAATTTTTACTTTCTTTACGGGGAAGTCAAAATATGTCATTTGTTCCCGTTGGAAGCACAACGGAAGTCAACCTGAACTCGGGTTGGGAATCACCTGGTTTCAATGGTAATTTTTTACCCGACACAAGGGAAATAAATAGTGATGGGTTTAAAGCAAACTGGCTAATTCTTCAACTTAATCGAAACTTCCCACAATCCTGGATTGAAACAGACCAATCTACAAAAATGAAAGAAGCCGCGTTTGGTGTTGACCTTATAATACCATTGGATGACTATCAAAAATCGATGAGATCGGCCAAATACGCGGTCATGACTATTGCACTCACATTTTTAGTATTTTTTCTGGTTGAAATACTCAACAAGCGAAAGATCCATCCCTTTCAATATATTTTGGTTGGACTAGCCTTGTGTCTTTTTTACATCTTGTTGGTATCTGTTACAGAGCACTCCAACTTTAATTTCGCCTATGGAATTTCAACTCTCGGAATCGTCTCGATGGTCACCCTGTACTCATTAAGCATTTTCAAAGCAAAGAAACTGACCATTCTGCTCGCTTCAACTTTGGTTGGGATTTACGGGTTCTTGTTCGTTACACTTCAACTATCGGATTATGCATTGCTTATGGGTAGCATTGGACTAACTCTAATTTTAGGAGCAACGATGTATTATACAAGGAAGATTAACTGGTATAAATTGAACATTGAAACGGAATAGAACATCTACAAACGGAATCAGTCCAGATACACCCATACAGGAAATCCGAATGGCAACAAGCGTAAAATTAAGCTAATTAAATGGGCTTATTATTCGAACACCGTCAACTACCTGTCCATCATTCAGGTCTTCGGTTAAAAGAACAGAACAGTTTGCGCTTTTGGCGGCGCTAAGAATTAAACTGTCCCAAAACGAAAATTGATGTAATATTTGCGTGTCGATGGTATTAAAAATAATTGCCGGCTGAATAACCACGGTTTCATATTCATTATTCATTCTTCAACACCTCAGCAGGATTTCTTAATGCAGCTTTTAATGCATGAAAACTTACCGTGGTGAGGGCAATGAACAAAGCCAACCCGGCAGCAAGAATAAAATGAACGGGCCTGACAGTAGTATGGTAGGCAAAATTATCCAGCCAGTTGTTCATCACAACCAGTGTAATGGGAATGGCTACTATTGCCCCGATAAGTACTCGCTTGGTAAATAATGACGAAAAAAGTAAAACAAGATGTGAAACCGAGGCCCCAAGTACTTTCCGGATACCGATTTCCTTCGTTTTTTGCTCAACCATGAACAGGATCAGGCCAAATACGCCCATTCCGGAAATCAGGATTGCCAATGCTGTGAAATAAATAAATAGCTTACCCAGTGTTTCTTCTGTTTTATAAAGGTTATCAAAGCGCTCATCCAGGAAAGCATATTCAAACGGCAAAGAGGGTACCTGATCTTTCCAGATTTGCTCCAGTTTCGACAGTGTATAGCTAATATTGCCCGATTGAATACGAATGGACAGCTGCCCGTAGCTTTGCACCCCTTCCCAGGGATTTTTTGTAATGATGAGGGGAGCGATTTCTTCCCTCGCCGAAGTGAAATGAAAATCTTTTACCACACCGATTACCGGATGTTTGATGCCATTGCGTTCGACGGTTTTTCCAATGGCATTTTCCCAACCCATTGTAGCCGCAAGTTTTTCATTGATCAGGATGGCTTCCTTGTCAGATATCATGTTTTCATTAAAATTCCTGCCGTCAGCCAATTGCATGCCCATGGTTTCCAGGTACGTTTCGTTGATATCCAATGCATGGAACATGATCGGGTTATCAGCTCCTTCCGGAAGATATCCGTTGCTGGTAAAACCATTCCCGGGAACTTCAGTGGAGGCGCCGGTTTGCACAACCTCTGGCAGCGACCTAAACGCCAGCATCAGACTTTTATAACTGTTACGTGCCTGTTTGTTGGCCAGGGGCACTGTAATAATGTTTTCCTTTTGAAAACCCAGGTCAATACGGCGTACATAACTGAGCTGCGAATAAATGATGGCGGTACTTGAAATAAGTGAAATGGAAATCATGAATTGCATGACTACAAGCGTCGTTCTGAATGTTGAGTTCGAACTGGTTTTTTCCCCTTTGATGATTTTTGCAGGACTATAGGAAGTGAGAATATACGCAGGGTAAGAGCCGGAAATCAAAACAGACAAGGCTAATAAGGCAATAATACCACCAACAAACCAAAAATCCACGTAAGACAATACCAACGATTTGCTAAGCACTGCATTAAATGTTGGTAGTGTTAATTCAATCGCTATTATGGCCAGAACAAGGGCAATAATTGCCTGGATAAGGATTTCGCCAAAAATCTGCAACGCTAATTGATTCCGGGAAGCTCCGGCAACTTTTTTTATCCCGATTTCTACAAAGCGTTTTGATAATTGGGCGGTTGTGAGATTAATGAAATTAATACAGGCAATGAGAATGATAAATATACCGATAGCTGCAAAGAGGTAAACCATTTGCATGCTGCCGCTACGTTCCATTTCATAACTTTTAGAAAACAAGTGGATAGCAGCAATTGGCCGAAGGGCAATGTCTTCACGCCAGTTTGCAGTAGCCAGTTTTTTGTTCAGGGGTTCCCACATAAAATCAGGGAATTTGGATTCAAGGTTTTCCATATCCGTTTCCGGTACCAGCCGGATATAAGTATAGAACGAATAATTACAATCCCACTCCATGCAGGGTTTCCTTTGGTACATGGTACTGAATGATATTAAACCCTGGTACCTGATATGTGAATTTTCCGGAGCTGATTCGATGATGCCGGTGATCTGCAACGGGACGGCGCCATTAATAACAATAGTTTTACCCACAGCCTCATTGGCGTTGCCAAACAAATTTTTTGCCGCCGTTGAAGTAAGTACAATGGAATTGGGATTACGTAATGCGGTAGAAGGGTTTCCGTCGATCAGCGGAAATGAAAAAATATTAAATATTCCGCTGTCGGCATAAAATATTCCCGGCAGGTTGATAAAATCATCATCCACAGAAACGGTTATCTCCTCAGGTCCGCGCAGCCGGACAAAAGCAGCCACTTCCGGAAAGGTTTCAGCCAGCGCAGGGCCTATAGGCATCTGGGTAATTGACGACCGCTCTTCCAGTACATTTTCGCGGTATTCATTAAGTTCTACCCGGTAAATGTTGGAATAGTCCTTATGAAAACGATCGTAGGTCAGTTCATTTTCGAGCCACAACAAAATCAAAATGGCGCAGGTCATTCCGACAGCCAGCCCGGTAATGTTGATGAATGCCAGGGTTTTATCACGCAGTAACTTCCTGAAAGCTAACTTTAGGCTGTATTTAAGCATTGGTTTATTTTAGGTGGTTTTTCCATCTTTTTAACTTAGGTAAGGTGTTTTTCGCCAATATGTATGCATCTCCCCGTGACATTTTTAATTTCGAAGTAGCCATAGTTACCAGCTTTTTTGTCTGGCCTTCGATGGTAAGGTACGGATTCCTGAAGGCTCCATCCCCATAACAGAACTTACAGAAATCCATGCTGAAACTTTTATCCTTCTCGAACCCTTTGACCTTATTCGTCAGAGGCATTCCACAACTCTGGCATATTGATGTATTCATAATTTATTCGTTCAATTATTTAACTATTCATGCTTTATTCATATCGAAGCGTATCCACAGGATTTTTTCTGGCTACCCGATAAGACTGGTAACTAATAGATAGCCAACTGATACTTAGAGCCGATGCTCCTGCCACAAGTAAAACCCACCAGGATATGTTTGTTTGATAGACAAACCCTTGCAACCAAAGATTTATTGCAAATATTGAAATAGGACAAGATAAGATAAATGCCACTGCAACCCATCTGGAAAAATCTCTAAACAAAAGGGCAATAATACTGCCGATAGATGCACCATTGACCTTCCTTATCCCTATTTCCCGTGTTCTTCGTTCCGCTTCGTAAACGGAAATAGCGAAAAGCCCCATAACCAAAATAATTAGGGTCAGAAACGTAACCAGGATCATAGTTTCAGCAACATTCCACTCATTCGCATACAAACTTTTAAGCCTCTCTTTTTGCGAAGAGTATGTTATCTCAAAGTCGGGGAAAAAGGTTTTAAATTTGTTCGTTAAGACTTCAATCACCTGTTGTTCATTCTCTGAAAGACATCGTACCCCGAAGTTTAATCTATTAATAATTGGAAGGTCAGAAAGAGGATATTGTCTGATTAACAATGGCGCTATGTCTCGTCGAAATGACTGGATATGAAAATCTTTAACAATACCCACGACTTCACTTCCTCCCATCCCCGCCTGAAGCACTTCACCAAGTGGGATTTCAAGTTCCAAATTCTTTGCTGCTTTCTCGGTCAGCAAAACTTCATTAAATACATTTTCTCTTAAATCCCTACCTTCAATAATTTCAAGCCCCATTGTTTCGATAATCCTATAGTCACCAGATAACGTGAGCATAATTTTCATTTGATTCGGATTTCTACTTGTTGTAACTCCTTGAGAACCGGTATTGTCCTGGTAAGGTGGAGGAGGTTGCGTAAAGAAAGAAATACTCGCAATCCCAGGATACTCCCTGGCTTCGTTCAAAAAGCTCTCAACAGGTAAATTTGGTGGGTTTTTCATATCTCTCAAATTCTTGTTATCCAGGTTGAAAACAATGAAATTATCTACATCATAACCCATTGGTTTATTCAGGAAATAATCAATCTGCTTAAGGACAACAATTGAGAAGGAGGTCAACGAAATAAATATAAACAACTGGACAACAAATAGAGATTTTCTAAACATGTTACCTTTCGATCTTGAACTACCGGGATAGATTATCAAAATCGGGTTTAGCTTTGTGATATAAAATGAAAGATAAGCTCCTGAGGAGATTCCGACAAGAATTGTTAAAATCAGGAAACCCGTAGTTATTTGCCAGTTCTGTAAAACGTCAAAATAAAATGATTTTTCCCAGTATTGATTTGCGTATGGCAACAATAATTCAACGGTAATAATTGCAAGTGGCAAAGCTATTACAGCCAAAACAAGTGATTCAATCAAAGCTTGCCATCTTAAGTTTGATTGATTGGCGCCAAATGATTTCCGAATACCGAATTCCTTCTTTCTATTCAAAGCAATCGCTGTTGACAAAACATTATAATTAACCGTGGCGGTAATCAATAATAATAAGGATATCGTTATGAATAACTGTATCTTGTTTTTGTCCCCGGTTGAGTAAAAATGGTTTGAAATACCGCCGGAATCCAGGTAGAAATCGGAAAATGATTGAAGGTTGTAATAGGTACTGCTGGTCCCGTCAAAATGTTGATTATCGATCCCATCTATCAACTTGATAATTTCTGATGTCTTACTACTTTTCGACAATTGTATGAAAGTATTATACCATGGGTGGACTTCAAATATTGGGTTATCGGCATGTTTAAGATACAGATCCATACTGGCAATCAATTCACTATCAAAAGTAGAACGCTTACCGTATCCGTTAAATAGACCTCCTACCGTTACTTCGACCATTTTATCGAAAACATTAATAGTAAAAGATTGGCCCATTACGTTTTCACTATTAAAAATACGCTTTGCAAGACTTTTTGATATTACAACAGAATAAGGATCTGTGAAAGTTAGGTATGAGCTAATCCCTGACTTGTTTTCAAACATGGGAAAGTAGTCGTCATCCACGTACATACTTTTTACCGGATATTCCTTTCCATCATGAATGATTTTTTTCGTACCAATTCTCGTTATTCTGGTTACACCATCTAGCCCGGTTAAGTCACTTTTTAATAATGGTCCGAGGTCTTTCAAAGTAAGGGCCATTATGTTTCCAGTAGATTTCTGATATGAAATTACTCTGAAAAGGCGATTATAGTTTACAAATTCGCGGTTAACATTTAACTCATTGCTTACATAAATCAGGACAAGAAACGAAGCTGCAAATGCGATTATTAATCCCAAAAGACTAATAAGTGAATATACTCTTCGGCGGATGAGTATTCTAAGTGATATTTTAATAAAATGCCTGAACATGATTAAATCTATTGGCCCTTTTTATAAAATATGGCTGGATCTATGTCCCTGTTTATAAACACTTCCTTCACTTCATTAACTATCCAGGATCTTCGTTTCCCCAATATGGAATACATCAATATGGTCTTAGGAAAATAGATGTCTTCCCACTTTTTGTATTTAGGAAATAATATTCTTGTATTGGGGTTTTCAGGACTTTCTTCCTGTAAATAATTAATTCTTCTTATCAGGTAATTTTTTTTATCCAAATAGTAAAATAACTTATAGCCATGATTATCGGTAACCTCAATACACCAATATGATTTGTTATCAATGGTCCTTTCACCCAGGTACTCAAGTATGTGTCCTTTCTTTTCCCAATTGTATAGATGACCTTCGATGTCAAGAAGTAGATTAATCCTTATGCTATCCCCGGAGCCATACTTAAAATCAGTTAGCCCCGTTCTGGTTTTTCCCCATGACGTTTCACCATTATAAACAAGTGCACGAGGCCCATACTCCTTTAGATTGACTTCAGAATACTGTTTTTCTCCTTTGATAATGATCTCCTTAAATGTTCCTTTTATATCGGGTTTATTTCTGGCATATGTGGAATCGTTATAGTAAAAGGAATGGTTTCCATATATCTCAAGAGTTTCAACACCATTCAGGGCACTTTGATTGACAGCCGCATAGTATCGAGACAATATGGTATTTAAATCAGTTGAAACGCAACAATTTATTTGAATAAAATAGATAATTGAAAATAGAATATTGCTAATCATTTGGTAGCATATTGTCAGCAGTATTTGGAATGAGATATATATAATTTACTGAATCCGATTTCATCACCAGCTTTTCTGTTTTAAAGCCCTCAACAGCAATTGCCAGTTTAGGATTCTCGGAAGGAACATTTATCAGAAAGTTGCCTTCATCATCAGTAATCGTACCGATAGCGCTTCCAATTAGCATAATAATTGCCCCACTAATTGCCGAACTATCTGCATAATTGAAGACTTTTCCTCTAATCAACACCATTTCTTCTTCATTTGGGGAGGATACTGTCTTTGGCTCATTTGCTATTTCTCTTTCTCTTGTTTCCTGAGAACAGGCAATCACCAACATCGTAATTAAACAAATCAATAGTTGTTTCATATAATTTAATCTTTAGTATTTCAACGCATTTCGAAGAACCAGCCTGAAAAAGTGTTGTATCATTCTTGTCTTTTTCTCCTATTATGCAAGTACAATGCCATATAGGTAAGTAACTTAAAATCAATAAAATACGACATTTAGTTTATTTCTACTGTTGGAATATCCAACAGTGCTGTATGAATTTCCAGCACCTATGAGTACATTTATAATTCTAATAACCCCATGAATGAAAGAAAAAGGTAAGATTCTCATAGTGGATGATAACGAGGAATTGCTGCTTGCCTTAAAATTAATGATTTCTCCACATTTTACGTATGTAAAAACAGAAACCAACCCCGATAAAATCCCGGAGCGCTTAAAGGATGATTTCGACATTGTATTGCTGGATATGAACTTCAACGCAGGAGTGAGCACCGGCAATGAGGGATTATACTGGTTGCGAAAAATTCAGGACATAAACCCGTCCGTTTCCGTGGTATTTATTACCGCGTATGGTGATTTGGAACTGGCGGTAAAATCAATCAAGAAAGGGGCCGCTGATTTTATCCATAAATCATGGGACCAGGATAAAATACTTTCTACCATCATTGCCGTTTACAAACTCAATCAGTCGAAAAAAGAAATCTCCCGGTTACGTAAAATACAGAACCACCTTAAATTGGCGCTGGATGCCGATTATGTTTGCTATAAAGGCAATTCTCAGGTAATGCAAAAAGTATATGAAACCATTGACAAGGTAGCGCCGACCGATGCAAATATCCTGATCCTGGGCGAAAATGGCACCGGAAAGGAACTGGTAGCACGTGATATCCATCACCAGTCGTTACGTAAAAATGAAATTTTTGTAAAGGTGGACCTGGGAGCATTGCATGAAAATTTATTTGAAAGCGAGTTGTTTGGCCATGAAAAAGGGGCTTTTACCGATGCAAAACAATCAAAGGTTGGGAGATTTGAAATAGCTACGGGAGGCACCTTGTTTCTGGATGAAATCGGCAATCTGTCGTTACCGATGCAGGCTAAGCTGCTGTCAGCCATTCAAAACAGGGAGGTTATTCCTTTGGGCAGCTCCCGTCCCATCCACATTAACGTACGGCTTATCTGTGCAACCAACAGGCCGCTTTATGAAATGGTTGAAAAAGACACATTCAGGGAAGACCTTCTTTACCGGATCAATACCATTCAGATTGACATACCGCCATTGCGGGAAAGGGGGGAGGATATTCCGCATCTTGCCGCTCTTTTTCTTCAGGAATATGCTTCTAAGTATGGTAAAATGGACCTGACCATCAGTAAACTGGCAATGGAAAAGATTTCAAAATTTCCCTGGTACGGCAATGTACGGGAACTACAGCACAGCATTGAAAAAGCCGTGATCCTTGCCAACGGAGATGTGCTCAAATCGGGTGACTTCAGTTTAAATACACGCCCGGGTGAATCCCTGAGCGAAAAAGGCTCCTATAATATCGCTGAGAATGAGAAAAAACTGATTAAAAATGCGCTCAATAAGTTTGAATGGAACCTGAGCCGTACTTCACGGGCGCTTGGGATCAACCGCTCCACCTTATATGATAAAATAAATAAGTATGGCCTTTAAAAATTTCACCATTAAAGTTATCGCTATTGTACTCCTGATGGCCGTTACCTCCATTGGATTCATTTATACTTTTAATAAACCGTTCTTATTGGTTACTAATTTTTCCCTGGGTGTTTTATGGATTATTGAAATCGTTTACCTTATTTATACTGTCCGTCAAACAAACCGTGACCTTACCCTTTTTCTTGAATCGGTAAAGTT
>CAZONK010000122.1:0-10990 GCA_964581095.1 uncultured Roseivirgaceae bacterium | reverse complement strand
CCTACATTTGTAATTATGGACATTCATATCCATAATTGTCAGTTAAACAATCGAACGGATGGGTATTACAAATAATCCTGGGATGGGGAAGCTTCAAATTGAGATTCAAAACCTCAAAATTGAAAAAAATGCACTGATCCTCGCACATTATTACCAAATACCGGAAATTCAGGATATTGCAGATTTTGTTGGGGACAGTTTAGGGCTTTCAAGGAAAGCTGCTGAAACAGATTCAGAATTGATAGTATTTGCAGGTGTCCATTTCATGGCTGAAACAGCCAAAATTTTAAATCCCGGAAAAAAAGTATTGGTACCCGACATGAATGCGGGCTGTTCGCTTGCAGATTCATGTCCTGTTACCTCATTTAAAGAATTTGTTGAACGACATCCTGACCATATAGTTGTTACATATGTAAATTGTTCAGCTGAGGTAAAGGCCCTGAGCGATATTGTTTGTACATCAGGAAATGCCGAAAAGGTGATTAATTCAATACCTCCGGGAAAACCTATCATTTTTGCACCCGATAAAAATCTCGGAAGATACCTGGTTAGTAAAACAGGTAGGGATATGGTTCTTTGGGATGGTAGTTGTGTGGTTCATGAGGCATTTTCTATTGAGAAGCTGCTTCGAATTCATAAACTTCATCCGGACGCTGTAATTATTGCACATCCGGAGTCTGAAGAACCCGTTTTGAAAACTGCATCCTACATAGGTTCAACTGCAGGAATGATTGAATATGTTAAGAAAAGTCCGTCAAAAAAGTTCATTATAGGTACTGAAGCAGGACTACTACACAAGATGCAAATCGAGGTACCCGATAAAACACTGATTCCAGCTCCATCATTTGAAGATAATTCATGTGCTTGCAGTGAATGTGAATATATGAAGGTAAACACACTCGAGAAATTGCTAAGCTGCCTGAAAAATGAACAACCTGAAGTATTGGTTCCTGAACACATACGTGTAAAGGCTTTACTTCCAATTAAGAAAATGATGGAATTAATTTAAGTTAATTGGGGATAGGTAGCTACCAACTTTGATCTCCCTGTCTTCCAGCTTTTCTATCGCTTCTCCAATTTCATATTCGGCTTTCCACCAGGTTCTACATGTTCATTTAAGTACCTTGTAAGCAAATTTCGCAAATGAAGTGAGGTGTTTTTACCCTCATAAATTCCATGTGAGCGATTTGGGTATGACATTAAATCAAACTGAATGTTTTGTTCAACCAATTCATTGATGATTGTCTCCGTATTTTGATAATGCACATTATCATCTCCTGTGCCATGAACTAAAAGTAAATTGCCCTTCAAGTTTTTGGCATAAGTTACAGGTGAACCCTCGATAAAATCTTCTTTATTTTCCCATGGCACTCCCATGTACCGTTCCTGGTATATGTTATCATACAAAAGCTGATTGCCTACCGGAGCCACTGACATTCCTGTTTGGTATATTTCAGGATACCTGAACAAAAGGTTCAGGGTCATTGAACCACCACCTGACCAACCCCATACGCTGATTCTTTCGGGGTCAACAAAATCCCATTTCAAAATCTCTTTAGTTGCCATAGCCTGATCGTGGGAGTTTAATACCCCGATTTTTCGATAAATACTTTTTCTCCACTCTCTTCCTCTGGGGCTGGGGGTTCCCCTGTTATCCATCGTGATAACGATATAACCCTGCTGGGCAAGCATATAGAACCACAACTGGGTGCGTCCTCCCCAGGAATCCTTCGCAGTTTGGCCGGCCGGCTCTCCATAAACATAAAACAAAACGGGGTACTTATTATTTTCATCAAAATTTGGTGGCCTCATAATCCATCCATCCATTTCAACATCATCGGCTGTTTTTACCCGGAAGAATTCAACATCAGTTTTAGCAACTTTATTCACGGCTTCCTTAAGAGAGGTATTTGAAACCAGCTCGCGAATTACCTCATGTTTTGGTAATGTAACAAGTTCAATAGTTGGGGGTTTATTTATACTGGAGTAAGTATGAATAGCATATTTTCCACCGGGGGCTATTTGGTATCCATGCGATCCGGGTTGATCCTTTGGACTCAACCTTTCCAGTTTGCCATTTCCGTTCAAAGTTGTTCGGTAAAGATATCTTTGTGTGGGATTCTCTGGTGAAGCAATGAAATAAACAAATCCATTTTCATCATCTATTTCCTGAATACTGATTACATCAAAATTACCTTTGGTCACAAGTTTCTCAGTTTTACCATCCGTTGATACCCGATAGAAGTGGCGCCAGCCGTCTTTCTCACTTAACCAGCTAAATTCTTTTCCTTTTTTAAACCATATCCAATCGTTTACCACATCAACCCATGCATCATCCCTGTCGGTATATACGTTTTCAACAGCATGATTTCCAATTGAATAAACCCACAACTTGTTTGTATTCTGCTTTCGGTTAAGCTGTTGGGAAATTATTGATTTAGAATCTGGGGCCCATTGCATTCGGGGCAAATAATTTTGCTTTGAATCACCGGGTATCGATATCCATTGAGTTTCACTACCGTTTGCACTTACGATTCCTATTCTGCAACTTGAGGGATCTTCGCCAACTTTCGGATACTGAATCGGTATGGTATAGGAATACACTGAATCAGTATTATTGATCATGAGAAAATTCCTGATTTCTGATGCGTCAATTTGCCAGTATGCAATACTTTTTCCATCGGGGCTCCATCGGAACCCATCACGACAACCAAATTCTTCTTCGTAAGCCCAATCAAATGTTCCATTTATCAGGGTATTGGTACCGTTTGTTGTTAAAGGAATTACAGCTCTGGTTTGAAGATTTTCGACATAAACATTGTGCTCACTCACATATGCCACACGAGTATCATCAGGAGAAAATTTGGTAAACATTAAAGTAGATTCAGGGAAATTAGTACCAACCTGCTGCAGCTTACCTGACTTCAGGGATAAAATCCAATAATCACCGCGTGTATGTCTTCTCCAAACACGTCGCGTATTCGTAAAGATCATTAACATTTCACGATTGTTGGACCATGTGTAATCAGCGATCCTCAATGGTTTTTCTTTTCCGGGAGGGATTAATTTTTCAGCGGCCACAAGAACGCTTTTTTCATTGGTTTTAGTAGTATAACGAATAATATCAGACGATCCCTCATGATTTTCGGACCGCTCTAAAGTTGTGTATGCTTCACCGTTTTCAATCCATCTTGCCGGGCCAAATCGTTCTGAAGAAAATTCTCTCGAATTGTAAATCCGGTCAACTGTAAGATTCCCTTCATCCTGTGCATAAGCGGAATTTTGCAACCAACCGATAAAAGTAACTAGTAAAATATATTTGGATAAAGTGCTTAATCGTTTCATAATTTTGTCAATGGGAATGATGTATCTAATCTCATATATTTCAAGGATAAATCATACGATTGAAATCAATTTGAGACTGACATTTACAGCAACGGTTACTATGTGTTCCTTTCAGGAACGATGCTGCATATTTAATCAAACAATTGTACCGCCAACTCAGGATTTACAAGTGTAATAAAATAAAATATTGTAAATACACTCAGGAATATCAATCCCGCGATTGCCAGCCATTTCATAGGTAGGGATGGCCTGAATTCTTCCTTTATTTCTTTGCTGTGAATAACTTTATAATTGAGATAACCGGCCAGTGGTGCGATTACAAATGACAATATTGTAGCGAGGTCTACCAGACTTTTCAGGTTATTTAGAAACTGGGCGATGACAAGGTAGGCGCCTGCAGAGATTATAATGGCCCAGATGATAAATGCTTTTCTTGATTCTTCTTCTGTTTTATTGAGCAATAATTTGGTGGTGCGTGTAATCGCGCGGCCGTACCCATCGATTACGGTAATTGTGGTACTAAACATAGTGGAAAAAGCTGCAATGGCAATAATAAAATAGCTCCAATTGCCAATGGCAGCTGTGAACATTGTAATTACCTGGTCAGCAAATACAGGTGAACTATTGGATAACTCAGTTCCTGTTCCATACATTACCAGGGCCCCAAGTGTCAAAAAACAAATTGCCAGAACAGCGGAAAGCCAATATCCAATGTTGAAATCAAGTAACATTTCTTTTCTTGTTGGGGTGTATCCTGTTTGCTTCATTTTGGCTTCTGCCCATAAACTGGGCCATGTAGAAATATCGACGGCCGTAGGCATCCATCCCATAAGCGCAATCACAAACACAATACCTGCAGGTGTATAAACATCCTTAGGAATAAAATTGGGGGCGTGATCAGCGGGGCCATTTATGATTGCGCTTACAAATGCAATAACTACTGAAACCAATAATACGCCGCCGACAATTTTAAGCAACCCATCCAGCGTTTTATATTTTCCAATAGCCAATATGGCAATGCAAACTGCAAGCAGGATTGCAGCCCATAAATCGGTTGAAATTCCCACCCGAAACAGGTTCTCCAGCAACCCGGAAGTTACAAATGTAACGGCAGCTGTAACTATAAACATTGATGGAATGGTAATAAGGAAGTAGAGGACAAGAATCCACTTACCCTGTTTATTGTATCCGTCAATTATACTTACACCCGTTGCGCTTGTGTACCTTGATGCGAACTCAAAAAATGGAAATTTGAAAATGTTCGCCATTATTACTGCACCCAACAGTAAAAATCCATAGTCTGCCCCGGCACGTGTAGATTGAACCAGGTGTGATACACCAATACATGTACTGGCAAATAAAATTCCCGGACCAAATGCTTTCAAGAACCGCCTAAATTTTGAACTCATATGCTAGCTGAAACGGATTAATAACAGAATTGGCGGTTAAGATATGTATAAATTCGAATAAGTCCATGACAGCTTAAAAATTTATAAATGCAGACAAAATGGCATATAATATACAAAATATATGAGAAAACACGACAATACGGCATAGTTTTTGTTGGAAATTTGGACTGGTATGATTTTTCAGGAGTACTAGTTGTAAAGCAATAATTGATGTTAAACTTTAAATTCTAAAACGATGACACTAGTAAAATATTCAGACTTCGATGTAAGACCCACTACTTTCAGTACTTTATTAGATAAGGTATTTACTGAATCAGTAGGGAATGCTGCAAGATTAAACAGGTTTCGACCAAACGTTGATATTATAGAAAACGAAAAATCCTATGAGATCAAATTAGCTGTACCCGGAATGGAAAAAAATGACTTTGAATTGGATATCAAAGATGGGTTGTTAACAATCAGCGGTGAACGAAAATTTGAGAAAAAAGAGGATGGTACAGATTACCATACTATTGAAACTCAATATGGAAGTTTCGCCAGATCATTTAATTTACCAGATCACATTGATGCATCCAAAGTATCAGCAGCTTACAAAAATGGTATCCTGGAGGTTGTGATCCCCAAGGATGAGCAAAAAACACTGAAAACAACAATTAAGATTAAATAGGTTCTTGAGCCGGCCCTTCCGGGCCGGTTGAGGTGGTTAGGTGGTTTAGGCGGGCAGGGATGTCCGCCTTTTTTGTTAAAATTTGTTAAATGAAAACAACAATTGGAAATATCTTAAACCTCATGTCTTGCATTCCGTATAAATGATAGATATTCGATAAATTTGCAATAATATAAAATTATAGATCATGAGCAGGAGAGCATTGGTTATCGTTGTTTTTATGGCTGCATTAGCCGGGGGTTTGATTGCTGTTGGTAGCTACAGTTTATTTTTAGATGAGCGCGAAAGCGAACCAACATACAAATCAATTTCTGAGCATCAAAAAATGACGCTGACGAATTATGATTCATCCCCTTTACCCGATGTCATAGTTCCTGACGGGTTAAATTTCATTAATGCGGCGGACGTTGCAACAAAAGCTGTTGTGCACATTCAATCAATTCAATCTGGAATTCTTTCAAACTATGGTTCAATGCCTATGACCTCCTCTGGCTCAGGAGTAATTGTTTCAGATGATGGATACATTGTTACGAATAACCATGTAATTGATAATGCAGATGAATTGAAAGTAACGCTCCATAATAATCAAAAATATACCGCGAAGCTGATAGGAACAGATAAAAATACGGACCTTGCACTCCTTAAAATTGATGCTTCCGGATTGGATTTTCTAAAATATGGTGATTCGGACGATTTAATGATAGGAGAGTGGGTACTTGCCGTTGGTAATCCTTTTAATTTGAATTCTACCGTTACGGCTGGAATTGTGAGTGCAAAAGCCAGAAATATTGGCATACTGGCCGATCAAAGCCAGCTTCAAATTGAGTCGTTTATCCAGACCGATGCTGCAGTAAATCCTGGCAACAGCGGTGGTGCACTCGTGGATTTGAAAGGAGAACTTATTGGAATAAATACGGCAATAGCAACAAAAACAGGTTCGTACCAGGGATATTCTTTTGCAGTACCTGTTACACTTGTCCAAAAAGTGATGGATGATCTTCTTGAATTTGGAGTGGTACAACGGGGTTTATTAGGAATTAATATTATAGATGTGGCATTGATTTCAGAAAGAGAAAACCTTGATGAAGTTAATGGGGTATTTATTTCATCAGTAAATAGTAATACCGCTGCTGAAGAAGCAGGATTGAAAGATCGGGATATAATAATTGGAATCAATGATAAGGAAGTATTGAATGTTTCTGAACTTCAGGAATTGGTGGCACGTAACCGACCTGGAGATAAAGTGAAAGTTACCTATTTACGTAATGGCGAAAAACAAAATGTGGTAGCTACTTTGAGAAACTATGTTGGAGATACTGAAGTTGTGGTTAAGTCAAAAGATGCAGTACTGGAAGGAGCTACATTTGAAAATATTACAAACCGCGATGCCTACCGTTATAAAATCAATGGAGGGGTAAAAGTCACAGAAATTGAAACAGGTAGATGGAAAGACGCAGGGATTAAAGAGGGATTTTTAATCACCGAAATTGATAAAATCAGGATCGGAAATGTTAGCGACCTGAAAAGAATACTTAGCAATAAAGTAGGTGAAAGAATTGTAATTAAGGGAATCGAATTCGATGGAGAAAACTCATATTACTCCATGGACTGGTAATATTTTAGTTAGAAAACCATTTGAATAGTCAGGCAACTCAAGGCCCATAGTTCATAGGCAAACACTCAAAGTCCAATAATAAATACATTGGCAATTCGCTTTCACCTTTCAGCTTCTATTAAGTAATTTTGCACCCTTATAAAAACATAATTATTAATAACAATGGCAAATGATTTTGGTATTGCAGAAGCAATAAAGGAATTAGGATTACAGGCTGAAAACTCTGGTGTATCTACAGGGTCAAACTGGTTAAAAGGTGGCGGCGAGGAACTTCAATCACATTCACCTGCCGATGGATTACTGGTAGGAAAAGTCAGGTCATCAAACGAGGAAGAATACAACCAGGTTGTGAGCAAGGCTCAAGGTGCATTTAAGGAATGGAGGAAGTGGCCCGCACCTAAAAGAGGCGAAATCGTAAGACAAATTGGAGGGGAACTTCGAAAGTATAAGGAACCTTTGGGAAAACTTGTATCCTACGAAATGGGAAAGTCGTACCAGGAGGGTCTGGGTGAGGTTCAGGAAATGATTGATATATGTGATTTTGCTGTTGGTTTATCACGTCAGCTTCATGGTCTTACGATGCACTCAGAGCGACCATCACACAGAATGTACGAGCAATATCATCCTCTGGGAATAATAGGTATCATATCATCTTTTAATTTTCCGGTTGCTGTATGGTCATGGAATTCTATGATTGCCTGGGTTTGTGGAGATGTTTGTCTGTGGAAACCCTCCGAGAAAGTTCCTTTGTGCAGTGTGGCATGCCAGAATATTGTCAATAAAGTTTTTAGGCTGAATAATGTTCCGGAGGGAGTTTCCTGCTTAATAAATGGAGATGCGTCCATTGGTCAGTTATTGTCAAATGATCGCAGGATACCATTGGTATCAGCCACCGGGTCTATTCGAATGGGTAAGAAAGTTGGCGAGGCTGTAGGCGGCCGGCTTGGCAAAGCATTACTGGAGCTTGGCGGTAACAATGCAATCATTATTACTGAAGATGCGGATTTGGATATGGTGATACGCGGTAGTGTATTTGGTGCAGTAGGCACATGTGGCCAACGATGCACAAGTACCCGAAGGCTCATAATTCATGAGAATGTTTACGATAAGGTAAAAAACCGATTAGTTAAAGCATATAAACAATTAAGTATAGGTAATCCACTTGATGAACGCCATCATGTAGGTCCCTTGATTGATACCATTGCAGTAAACCTATATAGCAATGCACTGAAGAAGATTGTTGAGGAAGGGGGCACATTTGCGGTTGATGGTGGAACGGTTGAGGGTGAAGGCTATGGATCGGGTTGTTATGTAAAACCCGCTATTGCCGAAGTTGAAAATAGTTTTGAGATTGTCCAGGAGGAGACATTCGCTCCCATATTGTATCTTATAAAATTCAGGGATATTTCTGAAGCAATAGAAATGCAGAATGATGTTGTTCAGGGACTTTCTTCAGCTATTATGACAAATAGTTTGCAATCTGCTGAGAGATTTCTCTCATACGAAGGTTCAGATTGTGGAATTGCAAATGTAAATATCGGCACGTCGGGTGCTGAAATTGGTGGTGCTTTTGGTGGTGAAAAAGATACCGGTGGGGGAAGGGAATCCGGATCTGATGCGTGGAAAGTATATATGCGAAGGCAAACGAACACGATTAATTATGGAACGGAACTACCCCTGGCCCAGGGAATTAAATTCGATGTCTGAAACAATATATACCAATGATGATGGGTACTGTTTGTAAACTTGGTATTTAGTTCTAAATTTAGGTTCAAATACAATGATATATGGCTAAAGAATCCAGGTACTTTGCAGTAATGTTAATCGATGACAATGAAATCGATAACTTGATCAATCAAAAAATGATTGAAGCTTCGGGGATCACAAAACATATTTTTACTCATACAGGAGCTCGAAGCGCTATTGAATTTCTAAAGAATATTGAAATGCTCGATGACCTGGCTGAGAAAGTACTTCCCGATGTAATATTCCTGGATATTGATATGCCGTTAATGGATGGATTTCAATTTCTTGATGAGTTCGAAAGGATGAGCGCAGATACAAGGTCGAAATGCAGGATTGTAATGCTAACATCATCGATTAATCCTCAGGATGTAAATAAATCTAAAAAGTACGATTACGTAAAGAAGTATATCAACAAGCCACTCTCACATCAAAACCTGGAAAAGCTGGATATTTAGACCCAGTTGGTTAGACTTGATTGGTTATTGACCGTGGAATATAGGGTGTGTTTGAAATCATTCGATGCACTAGTTTGTCGTCAAGATTTATAAATTTCAACGGGGAATAGTAATTTGGGTGCATCATTCGAAGTGTACTTGTGTATTCACGAACCTTATCAGCTTTGTTCTTTTTTGTATCGTTCATTGCAGCTTTTTGCAACTTATAAAAAGTAAAAGGAATCTGGCAGTTTTCTTTACCAATTACCCGAATTTGCCTTTGGATACTTGTTCCTACCATTTTCACCATCTCAGGTTCATTATTAATATAGTGGAGAAAAACCAATAAAATACGTACTTCAATCATTGCCAGTGGAAATTTTTTCCAACTGATCTCACTAATTAGTGGAGTTAAGCAACTAATTGATTCACTTATTTTGCCGGCATAGTAAGCTGACAATGCCTTGTATGTTGAGAATATATAATATTGAGCTGTGTCTTTTTCATTAACAGGAAGGTTGAAGTACAAGTGTGAATTTTCTTCATATAATTGATCCTCAACCCCCAATCGAATAGCGCGATTAAGTTTTAGAATTAATATTGCTCCGGGGAATGTGAATAAATTAAAATTGGTCAGGAGTTGTGGCGAACGATCGTTTAAATCATCATAAAAGACTTCAACTTTCCGGTGTACATTGTAATGATCGTAGTAGCATAACCATAAAAAATCAAATACTGTATTGAGATGAAAGTATATCGAATCCATCTTGTAAAATGATAGTATTTCGTTGTTCTCGTTAAGCAGGTCTTCGGTGGGTTTTTCTCCTGCCGGTTTGTTTTCATCGTTTTCAACAAAGAGCCGATGAAAAATACTCAAGCAACTGTTATACACAAACAGGCGATGGGATTGGTATAGCGAACAGTTGTTGAACATTTCCTGGCTCAGTAGTGAGAGCTCCATTTTAATGCTATCATCACCTGAGATCAGGTAGTTACCATATTTTTTAAAATATTCCGCAAGAATATCTTCGGCTTTGTCCAATGCCAGCATATAAGCAACATGGCGGTTGTATAATTGCGAATACTGGAAAAAATTCGGACTGTGAATATTGAGCTTTTTCAATGATTTATAAACGACTGCAAGTTCGTTTGGTAAATCATACTTTTTTAAATCTTTTTCAAGCTTTTTGAGTGTGGCTATCGCAATGTCTTTTGGCTTGGTGAATATAATCTCATTAATCATCAGCACTTTCTTGAACAGGTCTGTTCTTGGGTTCTCCATCTGTTGCACAAGGTATTCTTCAATACGCTGGTTCAATCTTGATCGCAAAGCATAATAGGCGGCTGGGCTGGCATTAAGCTTTTCCATGAGGATTTTATCCCCTGGGTTGTCTTCTCGTACAGTTTCTAGCAAAATTGCAGTTTTTTCCGCATTACTATCCACTAATGACTCTTTTACAGCATTATAATCAATGTTGGAAAGTTGTTTTATGAGTGTTCTGAATTTAGTCATACAAAACGAGACATTTCGAAGCGAAAAGTTAAAATAGAATATTTAATTATAAAATAGTAACATTTTTATAATAAATTGCAAAAAAAGAAAATAAAAACCGACAAATGTCTGATTGTTAGGCATTAATAAATTGTTGATTTGAATGGATTGGCTGGAAATTAATTTTAGATATATTTGCAATCCAAAAAATATGGAGAATTTCCCGATTCCCGATAGCTATCAGCGATTTTGTTCGGGATATTTATTTTAGTAAATTGGTTA
>CAZONK010000121.1:0-11078 GCA_964581095.1 uncultured Roseivirgaceae bacterium | reverse complement strand
ATAACCATTGTTACGCCCAAATAATTAGTAATAGTTAAATGGTTAATTCTATAAAATAGTAAACAACAGCCTGGTTTTAATTTCTCAGGTTGGGTATCTAATGACTTCATTTTCTTGTAATTTTGCAGGTTGTTAAATTATTTCATAAAGTGGGAGAAAAGAAAGTGCGTTTAAATAATCCGGTAATAACGGATAACGGTCACGAAAAGATCGAAATATTTGGCGCCCGGGAACACAACCTTAAGAATATTGATGTATCATTTCCACGCAACCAGTTAGTAGTGATCACCGGTATCAGCGGTAGTGGAAAATCATCCCTTGCTTTTGATACAATCTACGCCGAAGGCCAACGGCGGTACATGGAAAGCTTTTCAGCCTATGCACGATCATTTATTGGCAATCTCGAACGCCCCGATGTGGACAAAATAAACGGACTAAGCCCGGTAATTTCAATCGAGCAAAAGACCACTTCACGTAATCCAAGATCCACGGTGGGAACCATGACTGAAATTTATGACTTCCTCCGGCTTCTCTATGCACGTGCCGGAGAAGCATTTTCCTACAAAACAGGTAAAAAAATGGTCCGGCAGTCAGAAGACCAGATTGTGGACCATATCATGACTTATTTTGACGGACAAAAACTTGTACTCCTCGCGCCGGTTATCAAAGGACGTAAGGGCCACTATCGCGAGCTGTTCCTGCAAATTCGTAAAAGCGGATATACCAAAGTCCGGATTGATGGTGAAATCCAGGAACTTGTACCCAAAATGCAGGTTGACCGCTATAAAATCCATGATATCGAACTGGTTATCGATCGCATCATGGTGAAAACAAAGGATCGCTTCCGGATCTCCCAGTCAGTGCAAACGGCAATGAAAGAAGGTAAGGGAGTAATCTTGGTATTGGACCCGAATGATAAGGCCCATCACTTTTCCAAATATTTGATGGATCCTGAAACAGGTATTTCTTACGATGAACCAGCGCCCAACACATTTTCATTTAATTCACCCTATGGTGCCTGTCCAAAATGCAATGGCCTTGGCTCAATTGATGAAATTACTGAAGACACGGTAATTCCCGATCCAAACCTGAGCATCAGCAGGGGAGGAATTGCACCGTTGGGTGAATACCGTGATATATGGATCTTCAAGAAAATTGATGCGATCCTTAAAAGGAACGGCTTTTCAATATCCACACCAATAAAAGGACTGCCGGAGGAAATATTGAAATTACTTCTCTACGGGGATGCTGAGGCGGTATCTGTGGCTTCTAAGAAATACCCCGGAACTGCCTGGCATACTAAATTCGAAGGAATTATCCGATTCCTGGAAAAACAAAAGGAGTCTAACATTGAAAAAATTCAAAAATGGATCCATGAATTTACCGTTATACGAATTTGCCCTGAATGCAATGGTGCACGTCTTAAAAAAGAATCACTTCACTTCAAAATCGATAACAAAAACATTGCAGAATTATCGGTAATAGACATTTCGCAACTCGCAGAATGGCTTGAGGGACTGGATGACCGGCTAAATGACCGGCAAAAGAAAATTGGAACAGAAGTATTAAAGGAAATCAGGAAAAGGGTCCGTTTCCTTTTTGATGTTGGCCTCGATTACCTGCACCTGAACAGGTCCCTGAAAACATTATCGGGAGGTGAAGCTCAGCGAATAAGGCTCGCTACCCAGATTGGTTCCCAATTAATTGGAGTATTGTACATACTTGATGAACCCAGTATTGGTTTACATCAGCGTGACAATCAAAAACTAATCAAGGCGCTAAAGGACCTCCGCGACCTTGGAAACACCATAATTGTGGTAGAACACGATAAGGAAATGATGCTTGGATCCGATTTCATAATTGACATCGGGCCCGGTGCAGGACGACACGGCGGTATTATTGTTGGAAAAGGACCACCAAAAGCATTCATTAAAGGCGACACTGTCACATCAGAATACCTTCGAAATGAAAGAAAGATACAAGTTCCCGAAAAAAGGAGGAAAGGAAATGGAGTTGAAATACCCCTGGTCCGCGCTTCAGGAAATAATCTGAGAAACATTAGTGTCTCATTTCCATTGGGAAAAATGATTTGTGTAACCGGAGTTAGTGGAAGTGGAAAATCTACCCTCATCCACGACACTCTCTACCCGATTCTCCGTCAGCATTTTTATAAATCCCGGGTAAATCCTTTGGCCTATGAGTCTGTTTCGGGACTTGAACATGTCGATAAAGTAATTGAAGTGGACCAATCCCCAATTGGCAGGACCCCCCGCTCTAACCCGGCTACATATACAAGCGTATTCTCTGACATTCGCTCGTTATTTTCATCACTCCCGGAATCCAAAATCCGTGGATACAAACCGGGAAGATTTTCGTTCAATGTAAAAGGTGGCAGATGCGAAGTTTGCGAAGGGGCAGGAATGCGTCTGATAGAAATGGATTTTCTACCTGATGTACATGTCCATTGCGAAAACTGCAAGGGTAAACGATACAACCGTGAGACACTTGAAGTCCGTTTTAAGGGGAAATCAATCTCTGATATTTTGGAAATGACAGTGGAGCAGGCAGTAGAATTTTTTGAAAACCAACCGAAAATTCTACGAAAAATCAAAACACTGCATAGCGTAGGATTAGACTACATTACACTTGGCCAGCATGCTACCACACTTTCCGGTGGGGAAGCACAACGTGTAAAACTTGCCACAGAGCTTTCAAAAAAAGATACCGGAAAAACATTTTATATTCTGGATGAGCCCACAACCGGCCTTCATTTTCAGGACATACAACACCTGCTGGAGGTTCTCAACAAACTAGTGGACAAAGGAAATACAGTACTAATCATCGAACATAATATGGATGTGATAAAGGTAGCCGACCATATCATTGACCTGGGACCGGGTGGTGGCAGGATGGGTGGTAAAATAGCGGCAACCGGAACACCCGAAGAGCTTGTGAAAAAGAAGAACAGCTACACCGGGGAATATTTGAAACAGGAGCTAAGCATATGAAAATAAAAAATACACATATCGGAATTGCCTTCCTGGCATTTTCCACATACAAAGCTATTGAGGATGTAAATGTGCTGGAATCCATTTTATACGCTTCTGTTGGGATAGGATTTATACTGATGGACGCGGTTAAAAATCCAAGGTTAGCAGATTATAAAAAACCCCTTAATATCCTGTCCTGGATATTTGTAATTTCAGGATTACTATTATTTATTGCGCTCCTGCGTCAGGATGCCTATAAATAATAACACCTATATTTGAGTGAAGTGGTTAATTTTCAATGAATAAAATACGGTTATACTGGTTTTTGCAAGTTGCCGGGTGGTCCATGTATGGGGCACTTTATTTCATTGTCGCGTTAATAATTTCAGGTAATGATGTCAATCCCCTTATTTATACGGTACCGGTTTTCGAAGCCCTGGTCCTATTTTTTATTACAATTCAATACCGTCAAATAATTATCAAATACGGTTGGTTACAACTTGCTATTCCAAAGGTAATTGTAAGAATATTAAGTACTGTTTTATTACTTTCTTTGCCTATTTACCCTTTTAAAATCCTATACAGTATCATCATCGGGATTCCCGGAAAATTTGCGATTGGAGATATGATTGGAAATACGTTGGCATATTTTGTGTTTATTTTTCTCTGGACCTTATTTTACTTTCTTTTCCACTATTTTGAACGATACAACCAGTCATTGAAATATGAAGCAACAATGAGGGAGGTGGAACTCGCACATTTAAAATCACAGCTCAACCCTCATTTTATATTTAACGCCCTTAATAGCATCAGGGCGCTGGTTGATGAAAATCCAAACAAATCGAAAACTGCCATCACACAACTGTCAAATATCCTGCGTACTTCACTGGAGAGTGACAGAAGGAAACTCACAAAATTTGAAGATGAACTTAATACAGTGAAGGATTACCTTTCGCTGGAATCGACGCGGTATGAAGAGCGGCTTACAACCCGTTTTGACATTCATACGAGTTCAGATGAATTTCTGGTTCCTCCGCTGATGTTGCAAACCCTGGTTGAAAATGGGATAAAGCATGGAATTTCCAATCTCAAAGAGGGAGGTATCATAAAACTGACTACTTTTGTGGAAGAAGGCTTATTACACATCCAAATACGCAACTCGGGTCAGCTTAATTCAAACCAGGTAACCGGTCCAGGATTTGGGATAAAAAATACAATACAGCGTTTGAAGTTATTGTATGGTGATAAAGCCGGATTTAAAATTTTTAATGAAAACGATCATACAGTACTTACCGTGGTGACAATACCTATAATTGAAACTTATGAGAGCGTTAATAGTTGATGACGAAAGACTGGCAAGGAAAGAACTTACATCTTTGCTCAAAGACTATAGTGAAATAGAGTTGATTGGCGAAGCCTCCAATGCCGATGAAGCGTATGAGATGATCGAAGAACTGAAGCCCGAATTGCTATTCCTTGATATCCAGATGCCGGGGAAGACAGGTTTTGAGTTATTGGAAATGCTCGACGCGGTACCCGAGGTAATATTTACAACAGCTTACGATGAGTATGCCATGAAGGCCTTTGAGGTGAATGCCCTTGACTACCTGCTCAAACCAATACAACCCGAGCGACTGAAAGACGCGGTTGAAAAAGTTATCACCATTGAAAAAGCAGACAGGTCTGACAAGAGTACAGAACCGCAGAAAAAGCTGGGTCTTGATGACCAGGTATTTGTAAAGGACGGGGACCGGTGCTGGTTTGTAAAACTATCAAATGTCCGATTGTTCGAATCCGATGGAAATTATATAAAAGTTTACTTTGAGGGCAATCGCCCGATGATCCATAAATCGCTAAATGCACTTGACGAAAAGCTGAATGATCGTAATTTTTTCAGGGCCAGCAGGAAACACATTATCAATCTGAGCTGGGTCGATACAATAGAGCCCTGGTTCAACGGAGGCTTGATGGTAAAGCTAAAAGAAGGCGATCGTGTAGAAGTTAGCAGACGACAGGCTGCAAAGTTCAAGGAAATGATGAGCCTGTAATCCCGTAAAATCCAATGAAAATACTTGCCGCAGTAAATCCTATATCGGGAGGTGTTGATAAAAAACCATTTCTACGTGATTTCAAGGGCCAAATGAAAATGTATGGCATTGAATATCAAATTTTTAATACTACGGGGAAAGACGACAACCGCTTGTTCTCCAAATCCCTTCAGGAATTCCAACCCGATAAAGTAATATCTGTAGGTGGCGATGGTACAACCCTCTTTACTGCAATCAACCTGATGCAATCTACTGTGCCGTTTGGAATTATTCCCCTTGGTTCTGCCAATGGCATGGCTACCGAACTTGGAGTTGAAAAAGATCCTTTGATGGCTTTATCGGATATTATTCAAACACACCATACATGCCCTCTTGATTTAATCCTGGTAAACGAATTGCACTACTGCCTTCATATTGGAGATGTGGGAATCAATGCAAATATTGTCGAAGATTTTTCGAATGATGGAGACAGAGGCATGTTGTCTTACGCGAAATATTTTGCTGACCGTATTCAAAGTAGTGAAGAATTTACGATAACCCTGAAAATTAATGGTGAGGAACATGTAGAAAAAGGATACATGGTAGCAATTGCCAACGCTCGGAAGTATGGGACGGGGGTGGTGTTAAATTATTATGGGAATCCCACCGATGGAAAATTTGAAATAGCCATTATCAAAAGCATCGATGCCCGCACCATGGTAAGGGCCGGCTTATCAAAATTCAACGAAGAATTTTCAAGGGAAAGCGATACAAAAACATATTCATGTACTTCAGTAGAGATTTCACTGGACAAACCACGCATACTTCAACTGGATGGTGAGATCATTGGTAAACAGGACAAAATAAATGCATCCATTATAGCCAATGCCGTCAACCTGGTTACAACAACAAAGAATCCATTTTTTAATTAATTAATCATCTTCCGGTTATAATATTTCATTCCCTGATTTGTAACTATTCAGGTACTAATTGCAATAAATTTCGACTTTAATCAAATGAAATATTGCCACCAAGACAGAAAGTCTCAAAGAACCACAAAGAAAAATGTAACCTATATTATTTATTAGTGAAACTTTGTGCCTTAGAGCCTTTGTGGCAAAGGACCACTTAATTTAAGCACCTGAATAGTTACTCTGATTTTAATGTGTCTCGATTTAAAACCTCAGTGTCCTAATGAAATCTAGAAACAGGTATATTGTTAATGATTATTTTCCAGGAAAGATCATGCCTTGGGACGCTGAGCGGACAAAATTAAAACCAGCCGTTCCGTTCGATCGGTATTTGATTTTATAGTGTAAATCCACCACCAAAAATCTCAGCAACCAGAGATGAAGTTCTGGCTTGAGCGCTCATGTTGAATTAAATAACACGCTGTATAAATTAACCTATGAAAACAGGGAACTGCCAACTGAAAACTGCCAACACTTCAATCAGGCTTCCTGAACAATTTGGATTAAATCAGCGTCAACTTCCCAGTCGCGGGCAAGCTGTAACATGGCGGTAGCTTCCATTTCGGTGATATATCCTTTTTCAAAATTTGCGTCCCAGGCAGTTCTGATAAAATAAAGACGCTTGGTTTTGTCCAATTTTACTACAATTTGATTCAAATAATCCCTGGCACGTTCAAACGCAGTAAGATAATCTTGTGAAATAAATTTCAGGGCCCATTCCAACTCGTCATCAGCCTTATTGTTAGCAGATGTTTTTCGCAAAATTGCCTCCTCTTTTTCATCCAATCCATGGTAATGAAATATGATGGCATTGAGCAAAATAAATGCCTTTTTCTCCTCAATAGTATCCAGAATCTCCATTTATCCGGTAAATATAACTTATAAATTGGATTTCCAAAAATTCAGTAAAGTTTATAAATTACTGGATTGCTGGGACTTGCATCAAGGGAGATATTTAGAATCTGAAGATTCAATAGATAAATACCATCATTTATAGTTTCGGGAATAAAAGCGAGCTCGGTAATGGTTGATTCCATTCTTTTATTTCTTGAAATATTCCAAAATGATCTATGACCCCTCAATTTACCGCCGTCAACTTCCTTATCCACAGAAGGTAAATCGGTGACCAGATGTAATACTCCTGATCCTGCCATATCCTTAAGAATTTCAGGGTCAAAGTAGGGCGGGTTTGTTCCACTGTACTTGTTAGTTTTTTTAGAATTCTCATTCGGCAAGGTCCGTACAATTACTGCTTCAGTATAGTCTGCCTTCCTCAATCTTTTATAATCTTCAAGGAGTAGCAATTCATCTCCATCCTTTTGTTTGGGATTCAGTGTTATTAATTCTGCAATGAAATGGAACCGGTTTAATGAATGATTAATATATTCAGCATCGGTGGTTATATGGCCCGTGCATTCAGTGTGTGTTCCATTTCCATGGGGTGTAAATGATACTTTGTTGTAGTTAACCGTCCCACCCCTGCTGACATCCCCAATAAAATCACCAATTACAATGGTTTCAAATTCAGGATCGTCAGCCCAATAACAATTTGGATTGTCAGGGCCATGTTCTAGTGGGAGTGAAATGGATAGTGGTTCGAGCAGGTTTGCCCGTTTTAATACATCCTGGATTTCCAACGTAATAACCATTTGACCAAATTATAAAAAAAGATCGGAAGCAATTTTATCGGCGAGTAAAAATCCTGAAGGTGTAAGCCGGAGTATATTTCCTTTTATTTTTCCCATACCCTTCATTCTTATATCTTTTAAATATTGCTCATGTTCCTTGTTTATATCATAGGACCATTCACTCCTGATTTTTTCAAATGAAGTACCCTCAATTGTCCTCAGAGAAGTTAATAAATAGTCATTTACCTTCTCCTTCCGGGTCAGTATTTCAAGAGTAAATGGTATTTCGCTTTCTTTTATTGACTTAACATATTTGGCATTGTTCGCAATATTATATTGACGCGATTCATGATTAAATGAATGGGCAGACGGGCCTATTCCCAGATATTTGATATCATTCCAGTAACTTTTGTTATGAAGCGATTCATATCCTGGCTTAGCAAAATTCGAAACTTCGTAATGTAAATAATTCTCATGTTCCAGAAAATCATGAAGAGTTTCAAATTCAGTAGCAACTATTTCCTCATCCAATGGTTTTAGTTTCCCATTTTTATGCCAATTACCGAATACCGTTTGTGGTTCAATAGTAAGGGCATAAGCAGAAATATGTTGGGGGCCAAAATCAACTGCGGTCTGTAAATCAGTTTGCCATCGGTGTTCTGGTACGGAAGGTATTCCATAAATCAAATCAATACTAAAATTTGAAATCGCGGAACCTGATAATATATTAAGAGCATACCTGGCAGTTTCAGATGTGTGTGCCCTGTTCAGGTACTTCAGGATATCATCATCAAACGACTGTATGCCCATGCTGATCCGGTTGATCCCGAATTTTTCCCATGTTTTCACATTTTCACTGCTGACATCCTCGGGGTTGACTTCAATGGTGATTTCCTGTACTTCGCTAATTTCAAAAAACGTCTCAATTGTAGTTATAATTTGTTCAAGATAAAAACCTGATAGCAAAGAGGGTGTTCCTCCTCCAAAATAAATAGTAGTAACTGATTCTCCCTCAAGGTAATCCTTTTGCAACTCAATCTCCTTGCAAATACAATGTAGCATTTCGTCCATCAGGGTAGCATTGGTGCTAAAATGGAAGTCACAATAGTAGCAAGCCTGTTTGCAGAATGGAATATGAAGATAGATCCCTGCCAATGGAAACTGATTTATTAAATTTGCAGAATACTTTTCAAAACCAAATTTACATCTTTCCATTGTTTACGCGAATATTCTGTTTACTCTTACTTCTTATTCTTTTTTCTGGGAATCAAGGAATTTCGCAGGATTTTGCCTATCGCGTCAATGTATATAACAATCCGGACAACAATGAATTGTTAAGTACGGAAATACAGCAAGGAAATGATTCTTCTATGGTGGTACGGCTCATCCAGTCTGAAATAAATACTTTACGGGGCAATGGATATCTGCTGGCAAACCTTGACTCAATTAAATTTTCAGGGGACCTGTTGATTTTTGAGGTATACGTGGGAAGCAAATACAATTTAGCCTCACTAACTATTAAAAATTTACCCGATGAAATTGAGGACCGCTTGAAAAATAAGCCTAAGAAGTATTTAAAATCCTCTTTTAAAAATGAAGATATCGACGAATTATTATCAGAAATCATCCTGTATAGCGAAAACCATGGATACCCTTTTGCAAGTATTCAAATAGATTCGATAAAAGTATCCGGGGAGTCCATCTTTGCCGAACTGTTGTTTAAACCAGGACCATTGATCCGCTTTGATTCGCTTATCTTATCTGGAAATTTGATCATCAAAAATAAATTTCTTGGCGCATACCTGGAAATAATTCCCGGGAATCCTTACGACCAGCGGATTATCGACAACATACCCATTCGACTGGCGGGGTTACCTTACCTTGAAGCAACAGATAAGCAATACACAAGTTTTCAAAATGAGGAATGCCAGGTACATCTCAACCTCGATAAAAAGAAGGCAAACAAGTTTGATGCGGTAATCGGATTTCTTCCGAATGAAATAGACCAAAGCAAGCTGCTGGTTACAGGCAAGGTAGATATTGGGCTTGAAAATATATTCAATAGTGGCAAAACGCTAAAACTTTACTGGGAAAAACTACATGTATCAACTCAAACACTTCATTTGAATTATTCACATCCCAACCTTTTTGCAAGTCCGGTAGGTTTTTTGGCAGGTATTGACTTGTACAAACAGGACACTTCATTTATCAACAGGTCATTATTAGTGGGTTTGGAATACCTGACATCAGGTAATGGCAAGGCTTCCATTTTTTCAAATTGGGAGTCTTCAAGAATAATTTCACTGCCAACGGACCCAACTACTCTTGATGATTTGTCAGATTTTAATTTGAATAATTTTGGATTGAGATACAGTAATGGACCTGTTAGAGGATTTAGTAGTTCAAATTCTAAACAATTTGCATTGGATGCAATGGGCACTTTGGGAAGAAAAACCATACTTAAAAGTTCAAATGTGAATGATTCCATTTATACGGATATCAACCTGGTATCAATGCAGTATGCTATTACCCTCGAACTCAAAGGCCAGGTTCAACTTGTGAATGGGTTTTTCATTTATTCCAGGATAGGTGGAGGAAAAATGATCAATGACAATCTCTTTTTAAACGACCTGTTTAGAATTGGTGGTTTGAAAAACCTCAGGGGATTCAATGAAAACTTTTTTTATGCTTCTGATTATATCACGGGCACGCTTGAAACACGTATGTATATCGGTGAGTACACAAATATATTTGCATTTTATGACCAGGGCTATGTGTACTACAACCTCCAACAATCTGATTTCGAAGACACTCCATTTGGAGTAGGAATAGGAATGAACATAGCAACAAAAGCCGGCCTTCTTGGACTGGTTTTTGCCTTGGGTAAATCGAAAAGTCAGCCACTCGATTTCAATTTTTCTAAAATTCATGTAGGTTACGTTGCTACATTCTGAAAATTAGATTCACCTGTATATATTAGCATGGTGAACTACTTACAATCCGTTTTTTTGTTTCTTTTCCTCTTCATTTCAATTTCTCAAAGTGGGTACTGTGAGATAGATTCAACGTATTATGCTGAAGATATAGCCGGACGCTGGGAGTCGTTCAATGATAAAACAAAAACCAGAAAATATCACCTTCCTAATCAAATGGTGAATTCACTTCGGTTGACATTGCAGTCTAGTGAATTTAAAGGGTCAAAACTTTTAATACAGTGCGCAGACAATCCAATGATTGTACTAAATAACAAGGTGATTGGGTTTATTGCGGATTCTATATATCTGGACTTTGATAGTTTATACAGTATCTATCCATCAGAACGATTTGATATCTCGCTATTTAACGAGGAGGGAATCCATACTCAATTCCTAAAGAGTGTTCTATACAAAAAAATACCTGCACCGGAAATCTCTCCCGTACGATCAAGAATTATAAACCCGTTCTTCAACAATTTTACGATTG
>CAZONK010000120.1:0-11110 GCA_964581095.1 uncultured Roseivirgaceae bacterium | reverse complement strand
TTATATTTATAGGTCAAATATAATAATTTATATTTAAAGTTAGTGCCATTACTCCCAGGAGGGGACTTAGTTGTGTGAACGTGTCAAACTTTTACTGAAGCATATTTAATTTGCAATAATATCTAAATGGTTAATTCAATCAGATAAAATACAAAGTTAATCCGTTTGGATTTCAAATAAATATGGCATTTTCTATTTCTTTTATTTCATAATAATCGAATATCATGATAGTTAAATTTTTGAATTCTACCTGTATTTTATTGAGTATTATTCTTATTTTAAGTTGCTCAGAGGAGCAGGAGAATATATCAACCCAGGAAATTGACAATTCCTTAAAACCCTGGACGTCAAATCCTAAATACTGGCAATATCTGGGACAACCGGTACTATTGCTTGGAGCCACTGATAACGATAATTTATTCCAATCCCCGGATATGGTGGAGCAACTTGATTTACTGGTTAAAAATGGGGGCAATTATATTCGCAACACAATGAGCAGCCGTGATTCACTTGATGAATGGCCATTTAAAATGCTGGTCAATGGAAAATATGACCTGGATGACTGGAACACTGAATACTGGAACCGGGTCGATAACCTTCTCAATGCTGCAGATAAAAGAAATGTAATTGTCCAGATAGAAGTATGGGACCGCTTCGATTATTCCAGGGACCCCTGGAAACTGAATCCGTTCAATCCCGAAAACAACATCAATTACGATTCATTGGTTGGAATGTCATCCACATATCCAATACACCCTGCCGCTGATGTTCAACCTTTTTTTCACACCCCGGTTGGATTACCCCTCTATTCACCTTCCTTGGATGAAGTAATGAGGTACCAGGAAAAATATATTGATAAATTGCTTCAATTCACCTTGCAATACAGAAATGTACTTTACTGTATGAACAATGAAACCTCAACGCCAAAGGAATGGGGACTCTACTGGATGAAGTATATCTCCAATAGCGCTAAAGAAGAGGATAAAGATGTCTATGTAACAGATATGTTTGACCATTATTTTACTCCCAGGTCATGTGATATCTGTAATTATGAAATTGAAAACCCTGGGTTATACCAGTTTGTGGATGTTTCCCAAATAAACTCCAGGAATTTTGGCCAGATGCATTGGGATTCATTAAAATGGATAGTGGAATCAAGAAACAGGGTGGCTCCGCTTAGGCCGGTCAACTGCGTAAAAACATACGGAGGCATGAACTCAGGATGGGGATCCGGCAGCAATCAGGATGGAATTGAGCGGTTAGTTCGGCAGATGTTGTTAGGTGTAGCCGCAGGACGGCACCACCGGAGTCCTCACGGGAACGGGAACAATGAAAAAGCCCTTGCTTCATTGCGGTCTATCCGTAAAATAGAAGAATCGGTGAAATTCTGGGAACTGGAACCCGCCATGGAAATCCTTAACGAACGAATAGACAACGAGGCCTATGCCGCCCGGAATGGAGATGAACACTATGTTGTTTACTTTCCGTCAGATGGATCTGTAATTGTCAACCTGCCCAATGAAGTTGATCAATACCAATTCAGTTGGATTGACATTCGTTCGGGGAAGGATCAGGAAATTGAACCGGATGAAAACTCTAAGCATGTGGTCCTCACCAGTTTAAGCGATACCGGAGGATTCTATATATTATCAAGGAAGAAATAGATGATAACTCCGGGGCGTTTGGTCGCCTGCCTCAATAAAATGGAACTTACAATTTTGGGTTTAATGAAGACCGTGAAAGGATAGTCTTTCAGGAAATACCAACAGTTCATTTATAGGCAAGAGTTTTATGAAACTTTCATCCACATTCCCCTCCTTGTCCTGAATAGCAGAATAGTCGAGATTTAAATACCTGGCAAAAAAAGAGTAAGCAGCTTTCCTTTTAGACAAGCCATAGTCATGCCTCTCATCGGCAAAATGAATATTTTCAACCAGGTCCCCTTTATTATATAATTCATACACCCCTTTGATATATGGATATTCTACTTCCGGAGTGTTCGAGGTCCAATCGCTTCCATCGGAAATCAGCAGCAATGGCCTTGGTGCAATAGTTGCAGCTATCTCAACATTGTTGGTTTCATGATTGTCGTCTTTATGGATGGGCATACCGCTTTCGCAAACACATCCTCCAAAAAAATGGGCCGAGACCTGAACAACCGGTACAGAAACAGCTATCCGGTCATCAATAGCTGTAAGCAAAAAGGTCTGTGTTGCCCCACCAGATGCCCCCGTCATACCAATTAGGTCAGGATCCACTTCATCCAAAGAAATCAAATAATCCAAAATCCTGGAACTGTTGAAAAGTTGAATCTGCAGGGCATCCGGGTCGCTATGATTATATTGGTAGGATTCACCGTAGCCAATCATATCGTAGGCAAAAACAATGGCCCCCATTCTGGCTAAGGCCGCACAGCGTTTCTGCAGGTTTGGCCTGAACCTGCCATAGTTTCCAGGTTTATACCAGTGCCCATGCGGACTTAATATGGCAGGGACTTTACCGGTTATGATATCAGGTTTGTACAGGTTTCCCGTTATGTATTTACCATCAAGCCCTTCAATCGCAATGTTCTCCACAGTATAGCCATCCATGTGATTCATACCCCTGAGAACGGTGTTGAATGGCTTCCCCTTATAGACATCTAACAAATGGGGTAATCTAGCACCATCGTTGATCCCATGTATTATCAACTGTTTCCTTACTTCCCATTCCTCTTTGTTGGAATAAGTGGTTTTGTATTCTGACAGTTGATCTTTGGCTTCCCCTTCAGTTTGGAAGTACCCGACGCGTAGGTTTACTTTTTGGGCATTTCCTTCAAGTCCAAAAACTAGGAACAATGCCAAAATAATTAATGGTATTTTACTTTTATTCGTGAGTATTTTTGTCATGGTTCAGTAAAAGTAAATGTAGTTAATATTTTGGAAAAGTAATTAGTAGCGAATATACAGATAGCTTCAATCTTTAAACCCCTTTTACTTCTTCTCTGAACCAGTGCTTCTATTGCCATGAATTGTAAATACGACCTAATGGGTACCAAACCAACCAAACAAAAAGTTGATGTTTCCAGCAATACCACTCATTCCCAGCTGGGTAATATCCTGACTGGTGACCCAACGATAGCCCAGCCCCACGTTCACTTTGAACCACAATGTAATGTTTAATTCAACTTCCAGCTGTGGCTGTGTAACAAATACTGATTCACTTACAAACCTTGGCTGTCCGGTGGTAAATTCAGTTATTTCTCCCCAACCTAATTTAGTACTTACAACTGCATGCACGATATTATTTGGCCTGATAATGTATCCAAGCCAAAAACCACCATGGCCAAACTCCAGATCAATAGTTTCGTTGCCCATACGTATATTGGTTTTAGAAAAGCCGGTTCCATAACCTCCAAAATAGAAGATATTATTGAATATCGCGGCTCCGCCTCCCCCTGCTCCCACCACAGGTGTGCCATTAACTGAGGAAAACTCAATGATAGGCCCTCCAAATCCTGATATTCTTACTTTTCCATCTCCAACCAGTGTTTTGGGCTGATCATCCTGCGCCCAACAAATCCCAGAAAATGCCATCAAACAAATGGCCAGCAGGGCTGTTAATCCTTTAGTATTCATGCTTAAGTTTTATAGATCTTCCAAATTAGTAAAATAATTCATTTCTATGTGATGGCCGGTTTGCGAATATTAACAAATTGAACTAAAATGCAACTCAATTATAAAGACGTCAAACGACATGAAAAGTTTCTATCTCCTACCTGTATTACTGTTTTTATTTATTTGCGTTCAGGCCCAGAAAAAGGTACTATCACATGAAGATTATAAAGTCTGGAAAAACATTGGCCATAAAAAGATAAGTGATGACGGGAAATGGGTGGCGTTCGATGTTAAGCCGATGGAAGATGGCGACCCTGTATTATATATCAAAAACACAAATGGAACGCTAGTCCTTGAGGCATTGAGGGGTTCGGACCCTCAATTTACGTACGACTCGGAGTTTTCGATTTTTAAAATACTTCCAGCAGTTGATTCGGTGAAGGAACTGAAGCGGGCCGATACTAAAAAGGAAGACCTGCCTAAAGACACACTGGCTATTTATACAGTAGGTAACAAAGAGCTTGTCAAAATCCCACGTTTGAAAAGTTATAAACAGCCTAAAAAATGGAGTAATTACATTGCCTATCAATACGAAACCGCACCAAAGAAAAAAAGTCCTTCGGATACAACGAAAGTGAAAGAGGATAAATCGAACGACAAAAAGAAAAAAGTGAAGTCAAAAAAAGAAAATAAAGACAATGGATATCCTTTGGTAATCAGGAATCTTTCGACATCAAAACAAGACACATTCAGGTTTGTGACAGAGTACGCTTTCGCAGAAGAAGGACAGGCATTAGCTTTTGTTACTACCGGGCAAGATTCTACTGTTTTACCTGGCATTTACACGTATAATTTTAATAACAGAACAGCCGCGCCGGTATTCCGATCGAAAGGAAAGTATAAAAAACTGGCCTGGGATAAAAAAGGAAGTCAATTAGCATTTGTAGCTGACCTTGACACTACCAATGTCCAAATTCGTCCATTTGGTCTATATTATTGGAAAACAGGGCCGGACAGTGCCCGAATGATTGCAAATAAAGGCAATTCCTCCCTCCCGCATGATTGGATCATCAGCGAACATTATAACGTGAATTTTTCCAAAGACGGATCAAAATTATATTTTGGAACAACACCTGAACCTGTTGTAAAGGATACAACACTGTTACCTGAAGAAATTGTCAACGTTGAAGTATGGAGCTATACCGATGGGAAATTGCATACCCAGCAAAAAGTAGAAAAAGATAGCGATAGCAAGAAATCCTATGTAGCTGTAATAATTCTAAACAGCTCCAACATCAAACAAATTGGAAACAGAACCATTGAAAACATTACTTTAGGTGATGAAGGAAATGCAGAAATAGCCCTTGGATCTAACCCTCAACCCTATAATCAGTCGATATCATGGGAAGGATTTCCAGGCTACAACGATTTGTATATCGTTGGTATTTTAACAGGAAATTCAGAAAAAATTGCCACAAAAATTCGAGGAAGGGCTTCACTTTCACCAAAAGCTAACTATGTGTACTGGTATGATGTTGCTGATAGTGCATGGTTCACATATTCAATAGCTAAAAAGAAAACATTTCAGATAACTGACAATACAACTGTTCCGTTCTACAACGAGCAAAACAACTCTCCAAATTATCCTTATGCTTATGGTGTTATGGCCTGGACGGAGGATGATGCCAAAGTCCTTATTTATGATCGCTATGATATCTGGGAGATAGATCCCGAGAAAGTGACAACACAAGTAAATTTAACCAAAGATGGCCGGTCACAGAAGCGAACGTATCGGTACATAAAGCTTGATAAAGAAGAAAGGTTTATTTCAAAAAACCAGAAACTGATCGTAAGTGCTTTTAACAATGGAGATAAAAGTGAGGGAATATACAGTCTTACTTACGGTAAAAAAACACTTAGAAAATTAATTGAAGGTCCGTATAATTATGGGAGGGTGATAAAGGCACAGCAAGCAAATGCAGTCCTTTATACCAGGGAAACGTTTACTGCTTTCCCTGATTTAATTGCCTCGGATATTAGTTTTAAATCTTCAGTCAATGTTAGCAATGTAAATCCACAGCAAAAGGACTACAATTGGGGAAACGCAGAATTGTACAACTGGACAGCGCTGGACGGAACCGCGTTGGAAGGAATTTTGATAAAGCCTGATAATTTCGACTCATCAAAGAAGTATCCCATGATGGTATATTTCTATGAACGAATGGCAGACCGGCTTCATAATTATATTATACCTGCTGCAGGAAGGGCTTCCGTTAACTTTAGTTTTTATTCAAGCAGGGATTATGTTGTATTTATTCCCAATATCGAGTACCGTATTGGATATCCCGGGGAAAGCGCTTACAACTGTGTAATTCCTGGTGTTACATCACTTATTGATAAAGGGTTTATTGATAAGGAAAAAATTGGTGTGCAGGGTCATAGCTGGGGCGGATACCAGATCGCCTATCTTGTAACAAAAACTGACATTTTTAAATGTGCCGAATCCGGTGCTCCTGTTTCAAACATGACGAGTGCATATGGAGGAATACGCTGGGGCTCCGGATTAAGCAGGATGTTCCAGTACGAACATACACAAAGCCGAATTGGTGGTACACTATGGGAGTATCCATTACGTTACATTGAGAATTCGCCGATCTTTTTCACAGATAAAATCAATACCCCACTTTTAATTCTCCATAACGACAAGGACACGGCTGTACCATGGTACCAGGGTATCGAATTTTTTGTTGCACTGCGAAGGCTTGGGAAACCTGCCTGGATGGTCAATTATCAGGGGGAGCCTCACGGAATTACAAAGTCCCAGAACAAAAAAGATTTTGCAATTCGAATGCAGCAATTCTTTGACTTTTATTTAAAGGACGCGTCAAAACCAAAATGGATGCGTGACGGTGTACCTGCATTGGAAGTAGGTATAAAACAGGGTTTAGAACCGGTGAGTTCAGACGGTAATTAACCGGGAATAAGTAGCTGATGCATAACCGAAAACGTACAATTCCTGCTTTCTTGTACAGAAAATTGATAAGGAAGAACATTTCGCTTACGGCCATATTGTTTTTTCTGCCCGGTATTGCCTACGTTGCAAATCTTAACCTGGGTTTTTCGTTGGATCAAACGATGTGGGCCTGGATTTCATCTTTGTTTGTGATCATGGGATCTGTAATTCTGTATTTCAATGGCAAAAAGATCGTACGATTAGTAAACCTCATTATGTATGGTAAGGTTGGGAAAGCTTTGCTTACAGAAACTTTTGAAAATACCTCGGGGGACAAGAAATTATATAAACTTGTATTTGTGATCAAATCAGAGATACATCAATTTACGTTTTCAGAAGAAATCTCAAATGAATTAACATTTAGTATTGGACATACATATCTGGCGATTTACCTTCCGGAAAATCCGGAAGACGCACGAATTGCGGAGCTAATTCTTCCGGAACTTAATGAATGGCTTGAGCAAGAATTATAGACTTATATGATTCCCGTCATTTCTGACAAATAGTTGATATAAATACAAAAAAAGGGCCGGTTTTGCGCCGACCCCGCTCTGCTTAACAGAACTACCACCTTTTTAACCTAACTTATCCCTAACCTATTTACTTATGAAAATCCTTTATTATTTTGTGTTTGATTGTTAGACAATTGGAATACAAAAGGTTTAAATAGTTTGAAAAAAATAATGGATATAAACAATTCAGACTACATTGGGGAAGTTTTTATTGACAAATTCTGTCGGGGTCAGGGCAATGATGGGAGATTCTTTAAAATGCTTCAGATTTCTTGTTATAATGTAGTCTAAACCTCCAGAAACTGCACATTCAATCGTAACGGAATCTTCAAAATCAGGTCTTGCAATATTAGCTGCCTTAACTACGGCTGTAGCAGGTTCATCAAGAATAACCATAAAAGTCAATAGTCTTCCAATACTTTTAATCATAGCTTTTGATTTAATTTTCATCTGCCCTCTTATTTGCCAGACATTTATTAACAGATGAGGAAGGGTATATACTTCAACTAATTTGTTTTCAGCTAATGTAAAAATCTTCAATGAATCATGATAAAAAGGTAATCGTGCGGATACAAAATCAAATATTACATCGGAATCCAGTAAGATCCTGGGAATCAAATATTCAGATTTTCCTCCAGCCATTTGTCATCATTCTTTTTATATTCAGGATAGGACGGTTCTTTCGCTGGAATTTGTTTTACATACTTACTGGGCTTGTATTTTGGAGATTGTTTAATAAATCCAGAAAGATAGTTTTCCAATAAAAATGACAAGGATATCCGGCGACTTGCAGCAAACTCTTTTGCGAGTTTCAATATTTCAGAATCAATTGAAAGAGTAAGCTTAGTTTTCATTATACGTGTCTTTATTTGTAAATATACTAATTATATACGTATTAATATGTTGTAGTTTATTTTTCTGGTCGTTTGATTCAAAATCCTTCATAAGATCCCGCCTACCTATTCAACTACCTTCAGGGTCATCCTACAATCTTATATAAATAGCTTTATCCATAAGTACTAAGTAATAAACACAGACCAGTTTAGAGTCATGGCATGACTCCTTTTGAAATATAGAAATTGTTTATTTATATAACTTTAAGTCATGCCACGACTTAGAACTTCAGTCATCTAATAAACAATCGATTTGGCATTCATAAATTCCCTGATCCCCAAATAAGAAAGCTCTCTCCCATACCCTGACATTTTAATCCCACCAAAGGGAATGGCGGGATGTGATGCAACCATCTGATTTATAAAAACAGCTCCCGATTCTATTTGCCGGGCTACACGTTTCCCCCTATCTATATCAGTAGTCCAAATTGAGGCACCGAGGCCAAATTGACTTGAATTTGAAATTTGAACGGCCTCATTTTCATCTTTGGCCCTAATTACCGATGCAACAGGCCCAAATATCTCTTCTTCATAGGCAGGCATTCCCCGGGTTACGCCTGTGAGAACATCTGCTTCGAAAAACGCATCCTTTTTTCCCTGTTTCGAAGATTTCATAACCGATACCGCACCCTTACGTAAGGACCTTTCAACCTGTAAATTCAAATCAACAGCGAGGTCGATGCGTGCCATGGGCCCATAATCGGTAGAGTCATCCATAGGATCGCCCATCTTAAGTGAGTTAATCTTATCAGAGAATTTATTTATAAACTCATCATGAATTGAATCAGCAACAATAAATCTTTTTGCTGCGATACAACTTTGTCCACAATTGATCATCCGTGCCTGTGCTCCTATTTGAGCAGCCAGGCCAATATCTGCATCCTCTAAAACTACAAAAGGATCACTTCCTCCAAGTTCGAGAACTGTCTTTTTGATATTTTTTCCAGCAACCGACGCTACACTCATCCCGGCTAACTCGCTACCCGTCAGTGTAACCGCTTTGATCCGCCAGTCCCCTATAATTTCACTTACTTGTTCCGAACTTGCTAAAACTGATTGGAAAACACCCTGGGGGAAACCCGCCTCTTCGAATACATTTGCAATGGCAAGGGAACACTGGGGTACATTCGAAGCATGTTTCAACAACCCCACGTTGCCGGCCATGACTGCCGGTGCTGCAAAACGAAATACCTGCCAGAAAGGAAAATTCCAGGGCATAACTGCCAGGATTATTCCAAGAGGTTCATAGCTGATAAATGCATTTTTATCTGCCACTTCCAGCGGTTCATCTGCAATAAATTTTGCTCCATTTTCCGCATAATACCGGCAAACCCAGGCACTCTTTTCAACCTCAGCCTCGGCTTCACGATAAATTTTACCCATTTCACTTGTGATGATCCGGGCAAAATATTCCTTTTTAGAGAGAAGGATTTGGCTGCATTTTAATAGCAAGTCAGCCCTTGAATTTAACTGGGAATTCCGCCAATCAATAAAGGCTTTATTCCCCCTGGATAACACAGCATCAATTTCTTTTGCAGTGGCTAATGGGAATTCTTTTAAAACCTCACCGTTAAAGGGATTTACTGATAATAATTTTTCCACTTATTGTTCCACCGGATACTTTAATTCTTTCCATCCTAAGATGCCTCCATCGAGGTCATATACATTTTTAATCCCAGCCTCGTTCATAATGACTCTTGAATTGCCACTTCTATGACCCGATCTACAATAAATAAAATAAACTTTACTTTTATCTAATTTACCTACCTCTTCTTTAAAATTTTCGTTTTTATAATCAATATTTATTGCCCCGGGGATTTTCCCTTCAGTATATTCCTCAGGGGTACGTACATCAATTATCACTACATTTTTGGGCTTTTTATCTACTGTATATTTAAATTTTTCGGCTCCTACAAGGTATTTGTCCTTCTCCTGTTGAATATTAACTTCCGGTTGATCGAATCCTGATAGTAAGAGGATTATTAAAATGGACAATAAAGTAAATTTTTTCATTGTTCGGGTATTTTAGTTAAGTATAATTATGCAAGATAACAAAAATGACATTTTAATGATTCACTTATCATTACATCATTGAATCATTGAATCATACAACCATTCTTTTTATCATTACATCAAAATATACTTGAAGAAAAGTGAGCATGAAAATCAGGCCCTACGTATTAAAAGAAACCAATTGGAAAACCGTAAAGGCAACGGATTATAAAGTTGCTATTTTACCCTGGGGAGCCACCGAAGCTCATAATTATCATATGCCTTATGCTACGGACAATTTTGAGGCCGAATACCTGGCGGAAGTGTCGGCAGGAAAAGCCTGGGATAGAGGAGCCAAAGTAATCGTATTGCCGGTAGTACCATTTGGAGTAAACACGGGACAGCTTGAGGTTGATTTGTGCATAAATCTAAACCCAAGCACTCAATATAAAATCTTAACAGACATTACGGATGTGCTGTCACGCCAGAAAATTGACAAACTTGTAATTCTAAATTCACATGGGGGAAATAACTTCAAACAAATGATACGGGAACTGTCAACCGAGTATCCCGATGTATTTGTTTGTGTGGTCAACTGGTGGCAGGTTCTTGATGCTCATGAATATTTTGATGAACCGGGTGATCATGCAGGGGAAATGGAAACAAGCGTTATGATGCACATCACTCCTGATTTGCTTCTTCCTCTCACTGAAGCCGGAGACGGATCCGTTAAAAAATTTAAAATAAAAGGATTAAAAGAAGGATGGGCTTCCACCCAACGTCACTGGCCATCGGTTACCAAGGATACGGGGGTGGGAAATCCTGCAAAATCGACAGTAAAAAAAGGAGAAAAATTTCTTGAGGCAATTACTAATGAAATAGGTGAATTTTTAGTTGATCTTGCTAATTCAGATAAGAATGACCTCTATGAGTAAAGTTTATCTACTATAATTCATCACCCTCTTTGATCCATAAATTCTCCATTTCTTCGATTGATTTTTCCATTGTCTCAGGGATGCATTTCAATACAAATGCTAATTGAATGACTTCTTTCCTGTTTTCCGCACCTTTTTTAAAAGGACTGTTTACCGGCAGTTTTGGGTG
>CAZONK010000119.1:2521-11220 GCA_964581095.1 uncultured Roseivirgaceae bacterium | reverse complement strand
ATTTCAACATGGGTAAATATGAGATAACGAATAGCCAGTTTCAGGCGTTTGTAGATGATAGTGGATATAGTAATAGCACTTACTGGACAACGAATGGTGATGGTTGGAGAACAACTACTCCTATAACAGGACCGCAAGATTTTGGTACTACTTTTAATGGCGCAAATCAGCCAAGAGTAGGTCTAAGCTGCTATGAAGTGGTAGCATTTTGTAACTGGCTCAGCGTAAAAGAGGGTCTTACGCCTGCTTATGATAATCCTAGTTATTTAGCTATTGAAATTGAAATGCTTTCAAGATTTTGAGGTTCCACGTAGGAGGATACCGGGTCCATTTTATCAGTGCATGCACCCAGCATTTTCATGCCATCGATTGTTACATTGATCTGACCTCCGCTAAGTCCCCTGATTACAGGTTCATAAGCATAGTTGCCACGTCGGATCATATTAACTCCACCCAGCCTACCAATAAGTTCATCTGAAGAGCTCAGGCCGGTTTTATTATAAAAGCTAAAAAGCGCCTCTTTCTTTGGATTGATTTTACCGATAACCTTTAACTCGTCCAGTTGATATTCCCACGCAATGTATGTATTGCTATTTAACGAGTCCAAAAAGGTTATCAATTCCTTTTCACTCATATCCTGTGCAACCAGGGTTTCACAGAACAGAATAACCAATAAAAAGAAAAGAAGCGCCGTTTTCATAATTGAGTTGTATCAAACCTTTTCATTATGAAATTTTTAAAACGTGATATCAAAGCTTGCTTTCCCAACTTCGATATCACCATGATTAAACACCATGTTTACTTTCCAATAACCTGTCATAGTAAAGTTGACTTTGCCAAGGTAGTGGCCCATTCCAACATGGACCGGGTCCTCATTATTGGGCGAACCATGATCCATAGTAGGCATTTCGGGTTCAATGGCTATCGAAAAACTTTCATCCGGTGGCCAATCCATCATGGTTACCTTTTTATTTACAAGTATTTCGAAATCATTAACTCCAACTTTTGGCTCATTCGGAAGAATTAAAGACACAAATATTTTCGAATCGTCATCTGCAACAAACGATACCAGTTTTTCTTCCTCTGGAGAAACTACATCGACATCGAACGTAACTGATCCATGTAATCCTTTGGATTCCCATGCTATTTTGGTTTCCAATGTCCAGGAACCCATTTCGTCGCTAGGCATTACGAACACAACATTGCCCAGTATAAAGCCATTTTCATCTGTTCTATCAACCGGATATTCAACGGGGGCAGAATGCTGCATATCTGCCATATTCATTATGGGAAGCAATTCAATGGATGCATCCGAAACAACATTGCCTGCACCATCCGCCAGTTTTATTTTAAGGTTGTTGTAACCCACAAAAGCGGGTTGATCCGATAAAAGTGTCACAATAAGTCCTGTTTGAGGTTCCTCTAAAGTTCCCAGCACAATCAATTCACCCGGAATAACAGGTTCTGGATCTTCCGAATTACAAGAGATAATATTCAGGAATGATAATCCCGCAAACAGGACAATAAAACTTTGTCCTATAAACTTCATTCTAAAATTTAAGTTAAATATTCAACATGTATTTGCTTGAATGCACGCATTGGCATTGTAACAGACATTTAAACAAATACATTTGCGGGTGGATGGAAAACCTGGGAAAAGTACGTAGTGTAAGTTGATAAAAGATAAGGTGTGATGGAATTTGAATTATATTCTATTTCACGGTTTACAGTAAACCCAACTACTGGTACATCAAATAATATCTCAAATCCTGAAGTAAGATAAAAAGGATCCTGTGATTCATGTTTTGATTCCTCCTCCTTCAGCTTTTTGACAAGGTAGCATTTACCATTACAATTGAGTTCAGGTTTATCCTTGTTTACACAAAGCACCTCAGCAATTACTTTTTTATTAATCTGATAAAAAGCGACAATAGTAAGTTTATTGAAAGTTTGAAATACCATCAGGTAAGCAAGTAGCAGGGAAATGACGCTTTTCACGATCTAAAATTACGCCAATCAATGAATTAACCCACAGACCCGGGACTATCATTTTTACTGATTTTTGTCATCAATTAGTTTGATAGTATCTTTATTTCTACCCGTACATTTTTATAGGCCAGTGGATCAAACTTTTCATAAATAGAGTTTTTTCCTCCAAACCCTTTTGCTTCTATTCTACTGGACCTGATTCCATTTGAAACAAGGTAGGCACGTATCAATTCCGCCCTCTTTGAGGAAAGTTTTTTGGCACTGCCCCATCCTTCTGTTTTATTTCCGGATTTAGAAAAATAGTTTTCTGACCCGGCTTCCATTTCAATAATAGGCCCGGAGTTGTTGCCATTGGTATGGCCCCGTATTTCGATACTATAGTCTTTATTTTCGTTGAGCATTTCAAGCAACTGCTGCATTTCATATTTTGATTCCGGGCGCATTATAGCTGCATCCTTGAAAAAATAAACATTGTACATGGTTACGAGGTCTCCTACTGTATAGCGATGTAACTCAAAATCTACAACGAGGATACTGTCATCATAGCTTAAATACGGTGATGTCTGCTCGTTTATCGGATCATTTAAATTAAAGTCCAGTTGAACTTTTTTGTAACCAAATATTTCTGTCAGATACTGGACATTTCCCGAACGATTAATACTCATGGGGATTCCAACAACTTTATGCGAGTCCTTATAGCCATATCGTTTTAATTTATCCGCATCTACCACTTCAATTTTTCCAGGTACTTCCTTGAAGGAGTTTGTCCGAAAGGTGTTGAAATACATTTTAACACCTTTTATACTTTCTTCAACATTGAACTTGTTGATCCCAATGGACCTTTTGGAAATATCCCACTCAATATATACCGAAGCAAAAGCAAATCCTCTTTCGATTGTATAGGCGTGTTCCACACCATCACGCATGATTATCAGGTTTACTTCAGATCCATCCTTCCCATTTAATCCCTCAAGAATTTGATCCCTTGAAATTCCTGCTCCAGCCATCGACAATCCGTTAACGGCTAGTATTTTGTCACCTTCTGCCAGCCCTTTTGCTTCTGCAGGACTGCCTTTCAACACTTTGGTGATGTACGCAGTGTCTCCCCGTATTATAAATTCAAGTCCAACTCCCGCCATCTCGTTCGAATCTTTGGATATTACATATTCCTGTTCAACTCCGTCCCTCAATATTGTTACTTTCAACTGCTCCTCTTCGTTCGGGAAAGTTTCGTTTATTTCAGCAGATGACATTCCAACACCCGAAACCGGCTTCCCACCCATTGTAAGTATTTTATCTCCTTCCTTTAACACAAGGTACTGCACCGGGGCCCCCTCGTTAATCTGCCTTACAATAACCGTGTCATTTTCAATATCAAATGAAATATCTCCTTTGTCAACCATCCCTTTCACTTCACCCCTGGAGAGGGTATAAGTTTTCTCTTTCCCATCCCTCAAAATAGTTAAATTGAGAGTTGATCCTCCTACACCCAATAACCGTTCATCCATGTCCCGTTTGCTGAGGTTTGCCCCTGCAACCGATTCACCACCAATCCTTGTGATCTGATCTCCCTCGGAAATTCCGCTTACCATTGCGGAGCTTTGGGGCAATACATGGGTAATGTTGGCGGTATCTTGTTCCATTTGATATTCTACACCTACTCCTTTGTCCATCTCAACATCCTTTCCTACTTCTGTACCATCCGCAAGGGTGAATGGCAAAGCTTTAAATACCCAGGTAGAGTCAAGACCAGACTTATCACGTGCCAGCAATGCATATACACGCGCCTTGTCATACGTCTCATACTTTCCAATTTGTACATAATACAGGTTTCTTGGAGGGTATAGGGCATACTTAGCATTTTCACCAAGATTAGTTGTGTGTTCTGTAAAGTTTATGGCATTTTTATGAACTCCAAATACACCCACAACTGCGTAATAACCAGGTTCAAGATAATCCACTTCCTGAAGAGATTGGGATGTGCCCGGAACACCAAGATGGAAGAGAAATAGAAATATGAAAAATGAATATAACGGTAGTCTTGTTCTATTAAAATCAGGGTAATTATTCATGATAACAATCTGTATTCAAGCAACTGTATGACACGATTCGTAAAACAAATATATATTTCTGTTATTAAAAAAGTACTATTTAAAGTAATAAATACATACCCTATAGATTACAGAGCTTAATGGTGCTGAATTTCAAGGTTCAGGATTGTAAGTACTTTCCCTTTTGACTTTGCTTCAAAACCAATCGATTTATTATTAAATGTTACATTCTCTTTTCCAATAATTCTTCCCTCAAAAATCTTGTCCAGCTTTTGAATAAAAGAAATGCCTTTGATGGAATTGAGCTGTTCTTCAATCTGGTCGAGCCACAGCTCTTCCTTTGAAAATATTATACTAAGGTATCCATTCCCGGGTACACCGTCCAATTCCCAGGAACCAGATTCACTGGGCAATATTACATTACTGTTTTTATAAGGAAGCGCAGCGCTGCTTCCAACCTCGGGATCAGGAAATAACGGATAGATCCCCTCTTCATCATCACTTCCAACCACATATACAAATGCACTTTCCATGCTTGAAACCAGTAATTGGAAACCGTCTTTGTCCGTATAATATTCATTCGATTTATAGCTGCCTTTTTCTTCATTGTTTAATGTAAATGTCATTGTGCCCCCCGCCATAAGTGAAACCTCAATCTTTCCGGCAAGATCAACGGCATCAGGGTTGGTAAACGGGAATACAAACAATTCAAAACCATATTTAACAAACTCGCTAAAATCCTCGTACCGGATCCATAGAAACCCCTCATTTGCCCATGTTGTACCCCAACTGTTCATCACTTCAAAGGCCCCTCCATACTTTTCATCATCATACCCTATTACTACCATGGCCTGGCCCGGTTGTGTTTCAGTATCCAATTTTTCACGGGGCACCCAGAATTTATCCTTTACGAATTCAAAAGATTTTGGCACATACATTCCGATAATGACCGGTGACTCTTTCGATAAGGACCTCTTAACTTTTTCAACCTTTTCATCGGGGGTATCATCAATATCAAAAACCCTGAAATAATCTGCTATTTTATTTTCAGCTGCTTTCACCATTACCTCATCCGGGTATGAAAATGGGCACGACTTGCGAAAATCTACGTATCGGGGAACTCCATCATGTTTCAATGATTCCAAAACATCAGGGAATTTCACTGACATACCACAATCTATCGCTTCCCTGGGCCTGGCAAATGCATAGTTGAAGACTGGAGAGAAACTAATTTCACGAATATCAAGTTGATTTGTTAATCCACGCCGTTTTGCTTCAAGTATAGTCCTGGCGCCGTATGATACTGCCCAGCCTACACTTGTATTCTCCATCCGCTGGGATAGCGGTTTGGGGCAATACTTTTTTACAGAAGCAGAAGAAGGAAGAGGGGTAAAGTCCCCTCTCAATAACGTTGCCTGAATTTGTGAATTCTTATACTGTATGTCATCAAACTCCAGGCCATAGCTAACCTGCGCTTCGGCGAATATAGGAGTAAATAAAATTGGTAGGATAAAAATCCACCTTTGCATTATTTGGCAATGAATATAAAGTCACTACCGGGCTCATACTGTCCAAAATCACCCATCCTGGGCTGTTGCGCCAACACTTCCATATAACTTCGCAATTCGCTTTTGGTAAGAATTCCATCACTTCCACCATAGTCCCTGAGTGCAGCCAAAAATTGCTTTGCAAATGGTGAATGATGTCCCGGACGTCCGTCCTTTACGTATTCTTTTCCTCCCGAAGTCACGTACATTCTTGTTGTAAACCGCAATTTACGTTTAATGAATTCTGTCCGGGATGCCATATCGGTATTATCCTGTCCACGACTACCTGCCCTAGCAATATTTTGGTCAAATGTGCCACCAAAGCAAGCGTCAAGCATCAGCATTGTATGTTTGCAATTGATATTATCCACCAGGTCGCGAAGATTGGAATATGAAAGATATGAACTACCAACCGGATCAACCAATTTTGAATCTTTTGCTACAATGAACCCCCTTGAAGTCCGTTCATCAAACTGGCCATGGCCGGCAAAGAACACCAGCAACTGGTCGTTTTCCAGGTAACTCCTGTCATACAACCCAACCAGTTTTTTCTCCATTTCTTCCTTAGTAGGATTCAAAACAAGGTCCACCTTGAAACCATAACTTTCTTCAAGTTCCTTTGCGATCGTTGAAGCATCAAATACGGGATTCGTTAATTCCCCCCACTCCTTGTACTCATCCGTTCCAAAAATCAATGCGTAATCATTTCTTCCCGACTCCAGCGAAGCTACCAGGTCCACTTCCTTATTAATTGACCTCGATTCTTCGGTTGTAGTACCATCAATATTTGTTACTACAATTTTAACGGTATTGATACCATCAATCAGTACCACTTCCTGCTCAATAAATTTTTTATAACGATCAGCCTGCGCATTTCCCTTTTTAAAACCCCTGCTCGCCTGGGCCGGCAGATCATTTATATATATTAATGCTTCCTGTATATCAGCTTCAGAATTTATACCGATCTTTAATGTAAATGCTTTCTCCTTCACATTGGTACTGAATTCGGCTGGTTCTACCCACGTAATAGTAGCAGGAGCACTTTTAAACTCCAGTTTGATGGGAGTTGCACTTCTTGCACTTGATACCTCTTGGGCTGTGGCCAAAAAACCGGTCAACAACAACCCGATTGTTAATAACGCCCTGATTTTCATGATCTTACTTTTTTTGTGTTTTCTAATTTAACTTTACAATATATGAAATTATTTTATTATTTCCTAAAAATCATCTTTCCACTGAATACACGGGTATTTCCCGGAAATGTAACTTTTAATTTATAGTAATATATACCTTCCGGCATTTCTTGTCCGGATTCGTTGGTCCCGTCCCAGGTAAGTGCATAAAAACCGTAACTCATTGATTCATCCGCAAGTACCTTTACAGCCTGCCCCATTGCGTTATAGATATTTGCCTCTATACCATATTCCTTTGAGTTATCCGGTAATGTAAAAGGAATGTTAATTTCGTTTGTAAACGGATTGGGATATGCTTTCCCAAGTGAAATATCAGCAGGTTTCAAGTGGGCTTTGATAAAGTCATCATCTCCATAATAAATCCTGAATGGTCGTTTTTGATTTAGTGTGAACGTATATTTCGTTGATTCACGCATATTAATGATTCTGTCACCCTCTACATCGTAAAGAACGAGTTGTAAATCATTATCACCAAAATAATCATTTTCCCATGTCAGTTTGGTCCTTCCCGGAGGTAATGATGTAGCTGCTTCATAGTTCCATACATATCCATCGCTGGATTTTACATAGTCCTGTGAAAACTTGCCTTCTTCGCTAACAGAATTAAACTCAAGAAAATCATCTAAATACGGCAGCGGTGCGATATCATAGTAGTCAATTCCATCATTTGCATCAGGTTTCATGCCAATTGAAGCCACCTGGTACCCTGTAATATCATTTTCAATATCAATCGGTACGCGCCATTCCTGTGCATCGAGGGGCGATTTTGCTACCCTGGCATTTGCACCGGTTCGTGCATTCGATGCATTGGCAATCAAAGGGATTTCAATAGTAAACGGTTCATTGGATTTGATAAATACCCCCTGGTTCATTTTGATATCACCGGCCCCTTCATCCTTGAAACCACCGGCCCCGTATGAAAAGAACCCTGAAATGCCATTTGCAGGGATATTCCCCTTTGTCACATTAAATGCTATCACACGCTGCCAGGAAATCGGGAATGGATACGGATTGCCAATCTGGTTCCATCCGCTTGTCAAGGGCATTGTGAATAAGTTTAAATTATTTACATTGGGCGACTCACCTCCGAAACCCAAATCGAGTCCTGCATCAGATAAGTAAATCAACCAGTATCCTTTACCCAACTCGATACTACTGCCCGTAGAAGTAAGTTCCAAAGCGTTACTTCCATTATAATGAAAAATTCTTATTTTTTCGTTATCCAAAGACGAAATATCGAATACAGAACCAATGGTGGCACTTTCCACCGGCACCGAGAACATCCGGAAATCCGATACAGTGGGATCATCATTGTTTACAACCGGAACAAGTACATTTGATAATGAGGAAGCATTATCAGCTTTAACTGTATAAGTGTAATTCAACCTCGGGTCAGAAAAACCCGTGTTTCCGGCAGCATCATCTGCAGCAAAGAAATACTGGACCCCAATGGGACCAAAGGCGCTCTCTGGAATGGTGTAGCCAAAAATGCCACTTAACAAGTTAATCGTATCAAGTGTCACAATGGTATATTGTGTTTCATCTATATTGTTGGTTACAGCAGAAATTGGAGCAAATCCTATTGCTACTTTGGTTATTCCAACATTATCAGTAAAAGTCGCAGAAACTTCCAGACCATTACCGCCTGTTCCTAACAAATAATTTGCTGGTGCATTGATATTCGAAATCACCGGTGCAATCACGTCCGCGTTTGGATCGATAAACAAGTAGGTTGGTCGTGTAACAAGGGTAAGGCCCGGTGCTCCCGGGTTGGTGATTTCCGCATAGAAAGCCCCTGCCGAATCCGCCTGGAAATCAGCAATAGCAAATACGCTGTCTGTCTGGGTAGGTACTACAGCTCCGTTAAAGTACCATTTATAGACATTCCCTGCCACTCCTTTATCAATTCCCTGATTCAA
>CAZONK010000119.1:0-2421 GCA_964581095.1 uncultured Roseivirgaceae bacterium | reverse complement strand
ACCGGTAATATTACCTATCTCAGGTGGAATGGGGCCCGCAAATTGATTTATTTTTAAATCTATCTTTTTCAGATTTGTCATGCTGGCTATTTCCGGACCTAATTGGCCCGTGATCGCGTTGTTTTGCAATATCAGGGAATCGAGTGAAGTTAGGTTGGCGATAGAAGCAGGAATTGCTCCAACAAGATTATTGCTTTTCAAATCAATAGAGGTCACACGGTTATTCGTAACAGTTACACCAAACCAGGTGTTCATATCCGGGTCAAACCAGTTGGTTTTATCTGTCCAGTTTGGCCCATCGAGTGTATTATACAAATCGAGAAGTGCATAATAATCTGATCCCAAAGTACCATTATCAGACAACTCAATAAATATATCTCCATTACCAGTAGATTCACCGCCAGGGAATTTATAGGCACCTCCACCCGCACCTTTTATAGTACCATCAGGATTGTTAAAGACCATGGCAAGCCTGTGGATGGTTGTGCCTGTAGCCACACTATAATATTCCTGGATTGTTGGAGTCAGGTCAATCTCCCAAAGGTCCGTTTGACCGGCAACCAAAGTCATTTCTCCTATTCCGTCATCAACACCCCAGTTGCCAATTATATTCGACCAGGTAATATCCGCCGGGTCTGTAACTACTACCCCTGAATATAAATATACCCGTGGGGCCCCAACCAGGTTTCCATCTCCCTGTGTTGCATCATACACAAGTTTTGCCGGCTCACCCGCCTTGGCATTTGCAGGTATAAGTCTTACAATGGGTTCAAATATTACAGGATTACTATTCTCAACATTAAATCCCTGTGGTGCGCTGAAGCCACTACCTATAAATCCACCATCAATTGATTGTACCCCCCAGTAATATGTTCCTTCAGGAGGCAGGTTAATTGTCCATGATTTATTGGGGCCTACATTTCCTTTATCCGGTACTAATCTTGTACCACTGGTGGGGTTAATAGAATTTGGCGCCATAATTTCAGAAGAACCCGGAGATGTCCCAATCCGAAGATTATACGACAAGCCATCATTAGGTGTAAAATCATCTATAGCCGTATCCCAGGAAAAGGTTACCAGAGTACCATTTTTGGATATGGTAGGATTTGCAGGTATTGAAGGTGCAGTATTTCCATTGTATGCTCCATAATTTTTATAGAGAATGGCATTAACAAAGGCTCCTTCATCTTCACCCGTAACGAAAATATCCAGCAACCCATCATTGTCAAAATCTGCCCAGCGGGCATCTCCGTTCTGTACACCTACAATCCCAAGGTCGATCTCCCGGAAAGTTCCATCCCCAAGATTTTCGCCTATATAGGTAATGGGATTAAAATCATCCCATCCCGACATAAGAAGGTCAATGTCACCATCGCCATCAAAATCACCCCAGTCCAGGGATCCTCCCCAATAGTAACCAGCGTCGGAAGAGGGCCCCGACCAGAGACCGGTCAATCCAACTTGCGCATCTGTAAACGTTCCATCACCATTATTCCTCATCACATACATGACCGCCGCCTGGTCCCAACCCGTTAAAGCAATGTCCAGATCACCGTCATTATCATAATCACCCCACTCACCATCACCATTTTCAAGACCGGGTAAAACATTAAGTTCTGTAAACGTATCACTTCCATCATTGCGATAAATGACCGATTTGTCCGCAATACCCGTATACCCTGCAATAAAAAAGTCCAGATCTCCATCTTTATCATAATCACCCCAATCCAGCGCTGCTACGTTATAGCCTTCCAGTCCGGCATTTATATCTACAAACGTATCACCTCCATCGTTGCGGTAAATATTAGTTGTAGTGGCTGAACCAGTATATCCGGCGATAAGCAAGTCAAGGTCTCCATCGTTATCGTAATCGCCCCAATCGCTCGTACTGCCAAATACCTTGGTCAACGGAGCTGCGATATCAGTAAATACAAACCCACCATCATTTCTGTAAATTGATGTGTAGATCATACCTGATCCACTGTTCCATCCTGAAATAACCAGGTCCAGGTCACCATCACCATCGTAATCGCCCCAATCGGCATCGCCTTCTCCCATGCCCGGTATCGTTGCTTGTCCGATGTTTACAAAGGAGGTAATATCATTCTGATAAATATATGTTTGATAAATTCCAAAATTATCTCCAAAATAAAGTATATCCAGGTCACCATCCCCATCAATATCACCGGGGGCAACAGTAGATTTGAAGATATCGTTAAAAGCTCCACCAAATTCCTGGAAAGGGCCGAAACCATCGAGGGCGCCTATGAAGATATCAGCAGCCAAAGTACCGCTGGATGATGCCAGTGAAAGTAAACCATACGTTGCATCCGTGCTTCTAATTGAACCTGTAACAATCAGCTGGTCACCAGAGCTTGCAATCCCGCGGCCTTTATCACTTCCAGTACCTCCCCCACTACC
>CAZONK010000118.1:5917-11232 GCA_964581095.1 uncultured Roseivirgaceae bacterium | reverse complement strand
AAGAAGTGACCGTGGTAAGTTTTTCGAAGCATTCGTTGCCGAGAAAAATGTAACCAGAACTGTTACGATTACAGGTACTCACTCTCCTGAAGGATCTGAAAGAATAAACAGTGGACTTTCACAAGCTCGTGCTAAGGTAATTGAAGATTACTACCGTAAAATGATGGACAAGTATGATTACAAAGATGCTTCCGCTGAAATACGTTTTATTCTAAAACCTGTTGTTGAAGACTGGAATGAGTTTAAGGCGACATTGGCAGACTATGACGGAATTTCTTCTGAATCAAAATCTGAAATGCTATCCGTTGTAAATGGCCCTGGAAGTTTTGAAGATAAAGAAGACAGACTCCAGAAAGTTAACGGATACAAGAAAGTATTTGCTGATATCTATCCCGGACTGCGTGCAGCAAAAACTGAAATCCTTACTGTAAAAGATAAGAAAACTGATGCTGAAATATCAGTCTTGGCAAAGCAAATTACTGACGGCTCGGTAAGTGGCGATACACTTTCTATGGAAGAATTAATGTATGCTGCTTCGCTTACTCCTTCTCTGGATGAAAAGGAAGCTATTTATAAGGCAGCCATTAAAAAATCCGATACCTGGAATGCTCATAACAATCTTGGAGCTGTTTATGTTGCGAAGGCAATGGAAAATCCTGATCAAGCTTCAAATTATGCTGCTCAAGCTGAAACCCAGCTGGATATAGCAAATAATCAAAAAGGAAGCGCTGAAGGATTTGGTAACCTGGCCAGTGTTTATTTAATGCAAGGCAACAAGGCTAAAGCCAGGGAAGCTGCCGGAAAAGCATTAGGCATGAGTCCTGGTAATGAATTAATGGCGGGAATAAACGGTGTTGCAGGATCTGTTGATATTATGCTTGCAAAATATGACTATGCAGTTCGTGAGCTTTCATCTTCTGAAGAAAACGCCAATAACATGTTTAACAAAGGCCTCGCTTATCTTTTGAGTAAAGACTACCAAAATGCAATAACTGCATTTACAGAAGCAACAGACCTTGACGCAGGATTTGCAAAAGCATATTATGGTGCGGCGGTTGCCTACGCACGTACCCAAAACGGATCTAAAGTTGCTGAAATGGTTAAAAAAGCTGTTGACAATGACTCTTCATTAAAGTCGAAGGCAGCAACTGACCTTGAATTTGTAAACTATACAAGTGCAACTGATTTTATTGATGCAATCAAATAGTTGATTTAATAATAATTAAAAGCCCCGCTGATAATTATCAACGGGGCTTTTTTATTTCCGGTAGTCCAAATACATCTACCTACATTCTGATTTTTTTATTGCTGGCATATATCTATTTTTGCATTCCCGCTTTTCAAAACATAAAATATATAATGAGAGAACTACAATTCAGGCAAGCACTCGGTGAGGCAATGAGCGAAGAAATGAGGAGAGACCCAAATGTATTCCTTATGGGTGAAGAAGTGGCAGAATACAACGGAGCCTATAAAGTGAGCCAGGGAATGCTTGATGAATTTGGTCCTGATAGGGTCATTGATACACCTATTACAGAACTTGGCTTTACAGGCCTGGGAATTGGTGCAGCAATGAACGGTCTCCGGCCTATTATCGAATTCATGACATTCAATTTCTCCCTTGTCGCAATTGATCAGATTATTAATTCCGCTGCTAAAATAAATTCTATGAGTGGGGGCCAGTTTAAAATTCCAATTGTCTTTCGTGGAGCTACAGGTAATGCAGGACAACTAGGTGCGCAACACTCACAAAACTTTGAAAACTGGTACGCCAATACACCGGGACTAAAAGTTGTCATCCCATCAAATCCATATGATGCAAAAGGATTATTAAAATCCTCTATTCGAGATGATGACCCTGTAATCTACATGGAGTCAGAGTTATTGTACGGTCAGAAAATGGAGGTTCCCGAAGGCGAGTATCTCATTCCAATCGGAAGCGCTGAAGTAAAAAGACAAGGAACAGACGTAACAATTGTTTCATTTGGCAAAATGATGTATGAAGGTGAGGCTGCTGCCGATGAATTGGCAAAAGACAATATATCAGTCGAAATTATTGACTTGCGAACGGTTAGGCCAATCGATTATGATACAGTGGTAGAATCAGTAAAAAAAACAAACCGGCTTGTAATTGTTGAAGAGGCATGGCCACTTGCATCCATATCTACAGAAATAACCTACCATGTTCAGAAACATGCTTTTGACTACCTCGATGCACCGGTTCAAAGGGTTACAAATATGGATGTTCCACTGCCCTATGCCCCTACTTTGATAGATGCAATTCTTCCTAATGTGAAAAGGACGATTGAAGCTGTTAACAGCGTTATGTACAGGAAAGAAGTAGAATAGTGCCCTTTTAGTCAGGGATAATTATTTCCCAAACACATTCATGCCGGCCATACTGCGATTGGACCCGCTCATTTTGTTCATACTCTTCATCATTTTTCGCATATCACCGAATTGTTTCATCAATTGATTCACTTGCTGAATAGAGGTTCCGCTTCCATCAGCAATCCGTTTTTTTCTGGATCCGTTCAATACATCAGGGTTATGGCGTTCGTGAATTGTCATGGAGCGAATAATGGCTTCTATGGGTTTGAAGGCTTCATCATCAACCTCCACACCTTTAAGTGCTTTACCCATTCCGGGAATCATGCCCATCAGGTCCTTGATGTTACCCATTTTCTTTATTTGTTGAAGTTGTGCCAGAAAGTCTTCATAGTTAAACTGATTTTTACGAATCTTCTTACTTAATCGTCGCGCTTCATCTTCATCAAAAACATCCTGGGCTTTTTCAACAAGTGATACAACATCACCCATTCCAAGGATCCTGCTTGCCATCCTGTCCGGATGGAACAGGTCCAGGGCATCCATTTTCTCTCCTGTACTGATGAACTTAATTGGTTTATCGACGATGGTACGTATTGATAAAGCAGCTCCTCCACGTGTATCGCCATCCAGTTTTGTAAGCACAACGCCATCAAAATCAATACGTTCGTTAAATGTTTTAGCCGTATTCACGGCATCCTGGCCCGTCATGGAATCCACTACGAACAATGTTTCAGAAGGATTTAATGCAGTTTTTAAAGCACTGATCTCATCCATCATTTCCTCATCCACCGCTAAACGACCGGCAGTATCCACCACTACTACTTTGAAATTATTCCCCTTCGCATATTTTAACGAGTTTTTAGCAATTTTTACAGGATCATTGTTACCTTCTTCTGTATAAACTTCAGCACCAACCTGCTCTCCCAGGACTTTTAATTGCTCAATGGCTGCAGGACGGTAAACATCTCCTGCTACCAAAAGCACATTTTTACCTTCACTTTTAATCTTTGCTGCCAGTTTTCCAACAAATGTGGTTTTACCTGATCCCTGCAGACCGGAAATCAAAACTACGGATGGATCACCCGTGAGATTGATGGGAACATTATTATTGCCCATCAATACAGTGAGCTCTTCCTGTACAATTTTAGTTAATAACTGGCCGGGGGAAACAGCGATTAATACATCGCGCCCCATGGCCTCCTCACGAATTTTATCAGTTACATTTTTTGCAACTTTAAAATTGACATCTGCATCGATAAGTGCACGTCGAATTTCCTTTACTGTTGTAGCAACATTAATTTCTGTAATTCTACCTTGCCCTTTGAGGTTTTTTACCGCCTGGTCAATCTTGTAACTTAGACTATCAAACATTGGAAATAATAAAATATTTTGACAAAGTTAATAATATTATACCCTCCTACAGGTGCAGATAGAACTTTGTTAAACTTTTTTAAAGAGTTTGGGCGATAATTTGAGAAGTTGTAAACACTTTTTGGGATATTGGCAGTTTATTTTTGACATAATAAGATGAATATAGATTTCAAAAGACAAATATTACCACACGCTGTCGCTATAGTTATATTTCTAGTTATAACTGTTGGGTTTTTTAATCCAATATTTTTTGAGAATAAAGATATAAATCAACAGGATATACAACAGTGGGAAGGTAGCGCAAAAGAACTTCTGGATTATCGTGAAAAAACAGGAAAAGAAGGGTTGTGGACTAACTCAATGTTCAGCGGAATGCCGGCTTATCTGATCAATGTTGAATGGAGCGACAAACCCGTAGAATATCTTCACAGAATATTTACCCTTGGCCTTCCCCATCCGGTTCGGGTCATATTTGCAGCTTTTTTGTCTTATTACATAATGTTATTGGCATTTGGAGTCAGGCCCTACCTTTCGATTGGGGTTGCAATTGCTTTTGGCCTGTCCTCATTTATGATTATTGGACTGGCAGCAGGACACAATGCCAGGATAGGGGCAATCGCCTACATTCCCCTTGTAATTGCAGGAGTTCATATGGCTCTTAATGAGAAGCGATGGCTTGGCTCCGGTTTAACAACAGCAGGATTGGCAATGCATTTGAGATTCAATCACCTGCAAATGACCTATTACTTACTACTCATTTTATTAATTTATGGGGCTGTTTTTTTATATACAAACTGGAAAAAAGGAACAATATCATCCTTTTTAACCAATATGTCACTTCTGGTTGTGGCAGCACTAATTGCAGCGGGAAGTATATCAGGTAAATTATGGTCAACATATGAATATGGTAAATACTCGATGCGAGGGGCATCAGAACTTACATCTGACACCTCTGATGATAAAGGTGTTGGACTCAAGAAAGACTATGCCTTCCAATACAGCAACAGCATATTTGAGCCCCTTACACTCATAATACCTGATTTCATGGGTGGGGCGAGTTCACATTTTCTTGTGGCTGATGAAGATTCAGAAACACTGAATGCGTTACAACGGTCAGGTGACCAGCAAACCGCAAATCAACTTGCAAGATTCTCAGGCGCTTACTGGGGAAAACAACCACTTACTGCTCCATATTATGCCGGCGCAATCATAGGCTTATTGTTTATCATTGGAATTGTATTTGCTGAAAAAAGTATTCGTACCTGGTTACTCCTTGTTTTTTCTCTCGGTGTTATCTTATCCTGGGGAAGTAATTTCTCCACATTCAATTATTTCATGTTTGATTATTTCCCGGGATATAACAAGTTCAGGTCGGTTACATTCACCATAATTATGGCCATTTTCAGCATGGGTTTGTTGGGAGCAATTGGGACCGAAAACCTTTTGAAGGTCGGGTGGAATAAAAACACGAAAAAGCGATTATTGGTCGTATTCGGATCATTTGCAGGTATTTGCTTGCTGCTGCTGCTGGGAGCAAGTATGATTAACATGCATTCTCCTCAGGAAAGTCAGCTACCTGTGTGGTTTACAAGTGCCCTGGCTGATGACCGGGC
>CAZONK010000118.1:0-5817 GCA_964581095.1 uncultured Roseivirgaceae bacterium | reverse complement strand
AGGCGATACCAGGATCTTTTCGACAAGGTTCTGCAAACCGAAACACAAAAATTAATCCAGAAACTTCAATCCGGTGATACTGATTTCAGTGACCTTACGGTATTAAACATGTTGAATGCAAAATATTTCTATTTTGGTTCCAACCGCAATAATGTGATTGTAAACAACTACGCTAATGGAAATTCATGGTTGGTATCAGATGTTCACATGGTGAATTCAGCGGATGAAGAAATTTACCAATTGGATTCAATCGTGACCAAAACCAGAGCGATCATGGATGGCACATTGTTTAGTCCTGAGCATACGTCTTTTAACAATAAAGGAACAATTAATTTAAGTTCGTATGCTCCTAACAAAATGGTATATACAAGTAATACTGAAGGTGCCTCTTTGGCCATTTTTTCAGAGATATTTTATCCAAAAGGTTGGAGTGCCACTATCGATGGAAAAGAGGCAAACATCCTCCGGGCAAATTATGTACTCCGGGCGCTTGAAATTCCACCTGGAAATCATACCATCGAATTCAAATTTGAACCTGCAGCGTATGTTGTTGGTAACAAAATAACCGCCGTTTTCAGCATTCTGGTCATACTTGTTTTAGCGGTTAGTATTTACTTCGAATTAAAAGGGGCTGTCAAAATGGTAGAAGAAAATGAATAATTTCCTGGTATTTTCAAGGTAGTACAAAAAAGAAGTCGTCATTCTGAACAAAGTGAAGAATCTTTATGTAAGAAGTCGTCATTCTGAACAAAGTGAAGAATCTTTATGTTATTTTACGATATCCCAAAGATGTTACGGTAAAGCAGCACCTCGTAATTCTCCCCTTTACTAAATGTTTCCTTTCCCGCCGGTAGCTCCATAATTCCATCACAATCAAGAAGGTTGGCATGATCACCGGAGCCATGGCCTGATACGGGAGTGGCTTCAAGCTTTCCATCCGATGTACAATTTACTTTAACCTGCAAAAAATAGGTGAAGTCAGGTTTAAAAACCAAATCTTCTGTCAGGGTGGCGTACATTTTTGCAGGAGTAAAATGCAAAAATGCAAAAATCCATCCCCTGATGTACTTTACAAAGGAAACAAATGTCGAAACAGGGTTTCCCGGCAGGGCAAAAACAATATTGTTCTCTGATTTCCCAAACCACAGGGGCTTCCCCGGTCGCTGTTTTACACGATGGAATAGTTCCTTAACTCCCAATTTCTTTAAAATCTCCGGTACGAAATCGAGCTTTCCCATCGATACACCTCCACTAAGAATTAGCAAAGGAAATTGCTTCATTATTTCAGTCAATCTTTCTTCGAGAATTTTTTTATTATCTATAAGATGGAAAGTGGATGATTCGAATCCCATAGCATCAAGTTGGCCCTGGAGATTATAAATATTTGATTTACGAATTTGATGAGGTAAAGGTACCGTATCTACATCCACCAGCTCATCACCTGTGGCAATGATGGCCACTTTAGGTTGTATAAGTACTTCAACTGCCGATTTTCCAACGGACGCCATTACTGCAATTTCAGGTGAAGAAATCGATCTGCCTTTTGGAATCAACAAATCCCCTTTTTCCCGGTCTTCTCCTTTCCGATGAACATTCATAAATGGTTGCACATCCTTACGATATACTTTTAACTTTTTTGTTCCTTCATTTTCAATCTTTTCCGTTTCTTCGTATTTAATAACTACATCAACATTATCAGGCAATATGGCCCCCGTCATTATTTCGATAGCGTTATCCTGATTTTGCAATGTTGATCTTGGACTCCCCGCAGCTTGGAGGGATTCTATCATGAAAATCCTGTTTCCTTGCTCCCATGATTTTGAATTAATGGCAATACCATCCATTGTTACCCGGTCGAAAGGTGGGAAATCCCGATCGGCATAAATATCCTCTGCAAGCATCCTTCCCCTGGCATCCCGCAGCTTTACTATTTCCGTATTCCTTTCAATACTGGTACTGCAAATGATTCGAAACGCCTCTTCAGAAGTTATCATAACAATAATTGTTTGTAATTTTAGCCATCAGTTAGCTTAATCAACAGTCGATTAATAGCGAATGCAAGATAAACTCTCTCATATTGATAAGGAAGGAAATCCGAGCATGGTTGACGTTTCGGCGAAAGTTGTTACATCCCGAACAGCCATTGCACAAGCTGTGGTAATACTGGGTGAACAAATTATGAAACACCTTGAAAACGGCGAGATAAATACAAAAAAAGGACCCGTTTTTGATACAGCAATTATTGCCGGAACAATGGGGGCAAAAAACACTTCAATGCTAATCCCTTTCTGTCATCCCATATCAATTGATAATTGTAAAATAGAAATAAAAACTGAAGGAGATAAAGCTATTATTATATGCACAGTTTCCGTTGAAGCCAAAACCGGGGTTGAAATGGAAGCTTTAACTGGTGCTTCCGTAGCGGCACTTACCATTTATGACATGTGCAAGGCCCTCTCTCATAACATCATCATTGGTGATATTCACCTTCTGGAAAAACAAGGTGGAAAAAGTCACTTTAAATATGAAGGTCATGAATAAAAAGACACATAAGAAACACGTATCGCTCGTTAAACCTTCGATGGGTGCATTTGGAAGAAACGAGCTGGCTATACTGGGCACACCCTGCGCTAATATCAGGGAACTAACGAACAAAATCATCGATGAACTGGGGAGTGAATATAAGATCGCTTTTATCGATGCCGACCACAAAAGTGCTGATGAAGCTGATCAAAATGGTTTTGATCCGGAAAATCCACTTTCCCATGGAGGTCAAAAACAATTAACTGATAAAATCAATTATTACCAGGTGGATTGGAAAGGGAGCAAAAACCCTTTTCAACTAAAAAAAATATTCTTTGATCAGGACCTTGTGATTGTAAATGGGAACCATTTCGAAGCGAGCAACCAGATTGTGGTGATTGATCCCAAAAAACCACTCGGGAAAAAACTGGACCGCTTAACGAATGTAGTCATGTTTCTATTGACGGATAAAAATTCCTCACCTCCGGATTACATTAAAACCACTGTTGTGGACTGGGAGTCAATTCCAATCTATGATCTGAATGATACAGTAAGTATCAGCAAATGGATCTCTGGTTTTTTATCAGACAGTATCCCAGCTCTTTACGGGTTGGTCTTGACCGGCGGAAAAAGTACACGGATGCAACATGACAAAGGCCTTCTTGACTATCATGGAAAACCTCAAAGAGAATTCGTCTGGGAATTATTGCAAAACAAGTGTACAAAGGTATTTACTTCCTGTCGTAAAGACCAGGTAAATGAAATTGAAGATAAACATAGCCCCCTACCCGATACATTTGAGGACCTGGGGCCATATGGTGGGATTCTTTCGGCATTCAGAACCAACCCGGATGGAGCATGGCTTACTTTGGCCAGCGATCTACCACTTTTGGACGAAGAGATAATTGATTTCCTGATCGAGAACAGGGACCCGTCAAAAATTGCAACTGCCTTCTGGGATCCGGAAGGGAAATTTCCCGAACCCCTGATTACCATCTGGGAACCCCGTGCCTACCAGGAACTCCTTCATTTTCTGTCGCTGGGCTATAGTTGCCCACGCAAAGCGCTTATCAATAGTGATGTAAACATGATTATAGCACCGGATGTTACCAAATTAATGAATGTAAACTATCCCGAAGAATACGATCTGGCAGTCAGTAAAATAAATCAAAAAGCGGATGTGTAACCTAGTAAACCTAATAATTGAATCCTTTTGAATGGTATATAAACCTGCTATTTAAATCTAAAATATGCCAACAGAAGCGATTCTGCAATAAGCGTAGTCACACAACTTCTCAACAAAACAAAACTTTCAACAGTGCTCAAAGAGATTCAACATGACTTATTACTTTTTGCAAACAACTATCCAAATCCTTCCTAATTTCATGTTCCCAAAATCTAAAGACTCTAAAACCCATATGCTTTAATTTCTTATTAATTTCTTTATCTCTCTGCATGTTCCGCTCAATTTTCGGAATCCAGAATTCTCGATTTGATTTAATCCTAACTTTTTTCTCCTCCCAATTATATCCATGCCAAAATTCCCCGTCAATGAAAATCACAAACCTCTTTGTCATGTTAACAATATCAGGTTTGCCTGGTAACTTCTTAAAATCAACTCGGTACCTCATCTTCCTTGCAAATAGGGCTTTACGAAAGATCAATTCTGGTTTTGTGTCTCTGCTCCTTATTTTAGACATATGCTTACTTCTCTGAGTGGTTGTATAAAAACCTGCAGACTCTTCAAACCTTGGTACTTTTATCCGTTGTTCTTTATATTCTTTGGCCACGACCGATTTTAATTTGATGTTGCTTTTGAACTGACAATTTTAATATATATTTGTAACCATGTGTAAGGTTTAATAACTTGGTTATTTATTCTATGAAAGATTATTATTCATTATCTGAAGTTGCAGATTTACTAGGTAAAAGCAAAGAAACCCTAAGAAGATGGGACAATAATGGTAAACTAACCGCTGTCAGGGAACCCATGAGTAACTACAGGGTTTATCGAAAAGAGCAACTAAAGGTTTTTGATGAACTGGATTTTTTATTTAATACAAACGAAAACGGAAATCAAGTTAGTCCAGATCATAATTATTCCGTTATTGAGTTGTTCGCTGGAGCAGGAGGTTTGGGGATTGGACTCGAAAAATCAGGCTTAAAATGTGTTGCCCTGAATGAAATTGACCATTGGGCAGCTGAAACATTAAGGATAAATCGACCAAATTGGAAAGTAATTGAAGATGACATAAGGAATATTTCTTTTGCTAATTACAAAGATAAAATTGATGTTGTTACCGGGGGGTTTCCTTGTCAGGCATTCAGTTATGCAGGAAAAAAGCTTGGGATGGAAGATGCACGGGGAACATTATTCTATGAATTCGCCCGGGTTGTTGATGAGACGAAACCATTAATATGTGTCGGTGAGAATGTAAGGGGATTGCTAAATCATGACAATGGTAGAACCCTTGAAGGAATGAAGTCAATTTTGGATGAAATCGGTTACCGGCCGATCGACCCCAGGATTTTGAAAGCCATTTTCTACAAAGTTCCACAAAAACGTGAACGTTTGATTCTGGTTGGCATTAGAAAAGATATTGAAAATGAATTTCAATACCCAAAACCGTACAAGACGATTTATGCACTTAAAGATGCCTTAAAAGCTGGAGAACTATATAATACAGATGTGCCAGAATCAGAGGGTACTTTATACCCGAAAAGGAAAAAGCAAATACTTGATAAAATTCCACCAGGAGGTTACTGGAGGGACTTAACATTGAAATTACAAAAAGAATACATGCAGAAAAGTTTTTACCTAGGTGGAGGTAAAACCGGAATGGCCAGGCGAATGAGTTGGGAAGAACCCAGTTTAACACTTACCTGTAGTCCTGCACAAAAACAAACTGAAAGGTGCCACCCCGATGAAACCCGACCTTTTACGATTCGTGAATATGCTAGAATCCAAACATTTCCGGATGATTGGGAATTTACCGGTTCTATTTCAAATCAATACAAACAAATTGGGAATGCTGTACCTGTTAATCTAGGTAGGGAAATTGGTTATTCACTGATCAAATTTTTAAATGAAACATATAGAAATTACGGGCTTGAAGAAAGAACCTTTGACTTTGACCAAATAAGAATGAAGTTATATTAATGCGTAACTTCCAAAGGTTAACGACTTTGACAACCTTTTGTTTTTTACTAGCTTAGGTCTTTGACAATTATTATATGGCCTATTTAAGCTGGATAAAGGACAAGGATTTGATTGAAGCAGTTTATCAACTATTG
>CAZONK010000117.1:0-11251 GCA_964581095.1 uncultured Roseivirgaceae bacterium | reverse complement strand
GGGAAATAAATAAAGATTTACACAAATCAGTTGCCAGCCACGATGGGATTAAAATTGAGATAGAATCAGGCAAGAATAAATTTTTAGAAATTAATTCTTCCAAATTGATATGTGTTAGAGCTGAAGGCGGAAACTATTCAACGGTTTATTGGCAAAAAGGTACAGATACGCAAAAGGAGCTGTTGCGACTTACCCTACAAAAATTTCTTGCAAAGGCGAAATATGGTAAAAACATTGTAAGATGTCACAAGTCCTACGTAGTCAATTTAGACAAGGTAGATACCGTAAGGGGAAACGCGCGGTCACTTTTGCTTGAACTAAAAGGACTTGATTTTGAAATTCCCGTTTCCAGGTCTTTCCCCAGAAAGTTATTGGCAGAAATCACATAATTTGTTTTTCCAATCATCACTAAGATAACTTTTTAGAACATTTTCATCCCACTTGGCACATTCCTTTTCCCAATGACCCCAAAGTTCAGTTTTATAAAAATTCAGTTAGTAAAATTGTTCAAGAATAAATTTTTAAACTTGAACTTTTAGAACAATGAATGCTCAAAAAATATTTTTAATTCTATTGATGATAGGCATCACGAATACGGTTTTTGGTCAAAACCAATCCATACGCGGCAAGGTAACTGATATTGATTCCGGCTATCCAATTCCAGGTGTGAATATCGTACTTATTGGATCTGCTCCATTAAAAGGAACAACTACTGATCCTGATGGTAATTATATCCTAAATGATGTACCGGTAGGTCGTATAAGCCTCAGGTTTACGTTCATTGGTTACAAGGAAATTAATTTATATGACCAGTTGCTTGAGCGTGGCAAAGAGTTATTTTTAAATGTCGCATTGGAAGAAGAGGTTACCACAATGAAAGAGATCATTGTAAGGTCGAAAAGAGACCCTACAACATTAAATAATGAAGCCATAGTTGTAGCGGCAAGGGCATTCAATGTGGAGGAAACCAGGCGTTATGCAGGAAGCCGGAATGACATTGCCAGAATGGCATCCAATTATGCTGGGGTTGTGAATGCCGATGATGCCAGAAACGATATTATCATTCGGGGAAATTCACCTTCCAGCCTGTTGTGGAGGCTTGAAGGGATTGATATTCCCAGCCCCAATCACTTCAATGCATTCGGGACAACCGGAGGCCCTGTGAGTATGCTAAATAATAATAATCTGTCAAATTCAGATTTTCTCACCTCTGCATTTCCGGCTAATTATGGAAATACTGTATCCGGCGTTTTTGATCTTGAGCTAAGAAAAGGAAATGGTTACAAAGGTGAGTATATGGGACAAATTGGCTTCAATGGCTTTGAATTAGGTGCAGAAGGACCTCTTTCTAAAAAGAACCATGCTGCATATTTAGTCAACTATAGATTTTCGACATTGGGTGTTTTTAAGGCTTTGGGTGTTGAATTTGGTACCGGTACAGCTGTACCAGAATACCAGGATATTACTTTCGCTGTTGACCTTCCTACAAATAAGATTGGCAGTTTTAAACTCTTTGGTATGGGTGGTGTTAGCGATATCCACTTCGAATCTACCACTGATAATGATGAACAGGGTTCACTTTATACTACCGCTGACCTTAAGAATAATGCCAGGGTCGGTGTTGCCGGGTTAAAACATATTTATTTTTTCAATCCAAATACCAACATTTCTACCACCATTGCAGCTAGCCAACAGTTTACAGGTGTAGTCATTGATTCTGTTCAGAATAACTCCCCTGATTCGCCACAGGATGACATTAGGACAAATAATACACTGGATAAATATTCTATTCACACCCGTTTGAACTCTAAATTATCTGCAAAACATAAAATTACTTTTGGCGCAATGCTCGATTATATGAGAGGTGTTTTTCAGGATAGCCTATATACCGGTTCGGGTACCTGGTTTAAATTCTCAGATGTGGATAATAATACATTACTTTCTCAGGTTTATGGATTATATAGTTGGAAATTATCTTCTCAGATAAAATTAATTTCCGGATTGCACTACACCTATTTGACTCTAAATGGTAGCCAGGCCCTTGAGCCAAGGCTTGGCCTGTCTTATTTGACCAACAACAATGCAACATTTAGTGCGGGTTATGGATTGCATAGTCAAATGCAACCCTTGAATGTTTACAGTTTCAAGTTTCAAGATGCGCCCACTGAAACAAATAAGGACCTAAACTTTACAAGGAGTCACCATTTTACTGTAGAGTACAATAAGAATCTGGCAAAAAGTGTTTTACTTAAAGTTGCAGGTTATTATCAGCATGTTTTTGATGCTCCTGTAGAAACCGACCCCAGTTCATTTTCACTGCTTAATTTTGGTACCAGTTACGGTAACATAGTTGAACCTTATTTGCTTAATAATGGACTTGGCAAGAATTATGGAGTCGAACTTACTCTTGAGAAGTTCTTTTCAAAGTCTTATTATTTCCTGATTTCGAATTCATTTTTCCAATCCCAATACCAGGGAAGTGATAAAATTTGGCGTAATACTGCATTTAATTCAAAATATATAGTCAACCTGTTGGGAGGAAAGGAATTCAAAATTGGGAAGTCCGGGGTTTTAGCTGTTGATATTAGACTAACGTCTTCCGGGGGCCGATACACCACACCCATTGATCTTGATGCATCAAGATTAGCTGGTGAAGCAGTTTATTTAGATGATCAGGCTTTCTCTGAAAGATATGATAATTATTTTCGAACCGATTTTAAAATAGGATATCGTCTGGATATGAAACGAATTTCACAGGAATGGCTGATAGACATCCAGAATGTTTTTAACAATCAGAATATCTATGGAGAATACTATAACCCACAAACAGAAAATATTGATACACAGTATCAACTGGGAATACTCGTAATCCCCCAATACAGGATCCTGTTTTAATTACATTCACAAAGAAGTACTAACCTTATTTGTTGCGAGTTACAATTCATCTATATTTAACCCGAAAAGTTCTGATGAATTTTTTGCCCTAAGGGCAGACGATTGAAAATACATGAGATCTATTTTCAATGTCTGGGTTAAACCCTGACAAAAGACTGATTTTCAGTCGTTTCGTCATAAAAAGAATAAAAAATCATTTCTATGACACCTCTGGGTTAAAAATATGGATAAGGGCAACATATTTGTTACTTCACATCCCCGGATTGCACCTGTTTTATTCGGGGAACTCACCTCCCTTGGGTTTAATGCAGAAAGCACTGAAAATATGGGGGTGTTGGTAACGGGATCATTTTTAGATACAATGAAAATGAACCTGTACCTGCGAACAGCGAACCGGGTGTTGTTTCGACTGGATACATTTAAAGCAAAAAACGCCGATGATCTTTATCGGGAATGTTTCAAACATCCCTGGGAAGATATTTTTAATGACCGTTCTTATATTTCGGTTCAATCCAGTGTAAAAAATGATACAATCAGGGACAACAGATTTGCAAATCTTAAATTAAAAGATGCAATCGTTGACAAGGTAAAGCAAAAAACAGGGAGGCGACCGGATTCAGGTGCTGACTACAGCAGGGCTGTTATTTTCCTTTACTGGAATGAAAACGATGTAACTGTGTATTTTGATACATCAGGTGAAACAATATCAAGAAGGATTTATAGAAAAAACCCATTTAAGGCACCCATGAATGAAGCACTTGCTGCGGCTACGATCCTTGCAACCGGTTGGGACAAAAAAGTTCCATTTGTAAACCCAATGTGTGGTAGCGGAACCTTATCGATAGAAGCAGCATTGATTAGTATGGATATTGCTCCGGGCATGATGCGGGAAAATTTTAGTTTTATGCATAGCAAATTATTCAACTCCAATGTATGGCGCATGCTGCGAAATGAAGCCCTGAGCAAAGCCAGAAGAAAATCACAGGCACCAATTCTGGCTTCGGATATTAATCCATATGCTATTAAAGCCACAAAGGAAAATGCAAAAAATGCAGGAGTTATCAAATCCATTGATTTCTCTGTATGTGACTTCCGCGAATGTACGGTTCCGGATGAAAAGGGTATCGTTTTTTTAAACCCTGAATATGGCTCCCGGTTGGGTGAAGCGAACGAGCTGAAAGAAACTTATAAAGAAATTGGAGATTTTTTCAAGAAAAAATGTTCCGGATATACCGGTTATGTATTTACCGGGAATATGGATTTAGCAAAGTCGGTAGGTTTGGCTACATCAAGAAAAATTGAATTTTATAATGCAAAAATAGATTGCAGGCTGCTGGAATATGAATTATACAAAGGCAGCAAAGTGAATGAAAAAATTGAAAATGAGAAGATTGAAAAGAAATAAGACTTTTGAATCGATTCTTTACTCATTTCCAATACAATTACTGATAAATCATTTCAAAAGGAATCACATGCTCCTTTTTGCATGGTTTGTCCTCTTTTTGATTGTATTTGGAAATGTTGGGAGGTATCTGGGGATTCCTTTTTTATTCCTTGACCCCGAATACATGAATAATGTATCCTTTGCAAGTTTTTTTATTATGGGCTTTGTAATCGCCGGGTTTGCAATCTCTTTTCATGTCACAGCGTATATTGTTGATGTTCACCGGTTCCCATTCCTTGGCACTTTACCAAAACCGTTTTCCAGGTTTAGTTTGAACAATTCTGTAATTCCCGTCATTTTCATTATTACTTATATAATCCAGGTAATCAGGTTTCAAAAGTTTAATGAGTTTGCTGAAACAAAACAGGTATTGGAGTATGTATCTGGAATCATACTTGGGTACGTATTGATGATGTTTACCATGTTTGTTTTTTTCAGGCTTACAAATAAGGATGTCTTTCGATTTGTTGCTGATTCTTTTAATGAAAAGCTGAAAAAGGGAATCCGGGCTGCCCGTGCCAGGGTACTTGAGAAAATGAAGGTTGCTAAAAAGCGGGAAATCCGGGTAGATAACTATGTTGAACTAAACCTGAAGATTGCGCCGGCTATTGATAAACAGGGTATCCAATCAGACTCAATAACCAAGGTATTTGATCAAAATCATCTTAACCTTGTCATCATTGAATTATTGATATTTCTATCGTTATTATTCATTGGTATTTTTAGAGACAATGCCTATTTCCAGTTGCCGGCTGCAGCGTCATCAGTGTTGTTCTTTACGATTATTGTCATGTTCATCGGTGCATTTTCGTATTGGTTCCGAAGATGGGCTGTTACCATCGCCATCGTGCTATTTATCGTAATTAATTTCCTGGTAAAACAGGAATATCTTGCTGCAAGATTCAAAGCATTCGGCCTCAACTATGAGGTAGAACCCGTTAGGTATAATCATAAGGCCATTCGTGTTCAAAATAGAATTAAGATTAGGAACGGCGATAAAAGAGAAACCATAAAAATTCTTGAAAACTGGAAGGGAAAGTTTAATGATCAACCCGGGGCACTTCCAAAAGCAGTGTTCATTTGCGCCAGTGGTGGTGGACAACGCGCTTCACTGTGGACAATCAATGCACTACAAAAGGTAGATAGTGCAACAAACAATCGGTTATTTGAACACACTATATTAATCACCGGCGCATCTGGCGGCATTATTGGGGCCAGCTATTACAGGGAACTCCGATTACGCGAAAAAATGGGTGAAAATATCAATCCGTTTGATGCAAAGTACCTTGATGATATTTCGAAAGACAATTTAAATCCAATCATCTTTAGTTTCCTGGTAAATGACCTGTTTGTAAAATTTCAGAAATTTGAATACGGAGGAATGAAATATCCAAAGGACCGCGGATATTCGTTTGAGTCGCAACTGAACAAAAACACAAACGGCCTGATGGATAAACGGTTGGAAGCTTATCGGCTGCCCGAAAAAGAAGCGATTATCCCATTAATGATCATGGGGCCAACCATTATCAACGATGGTCGAAAACTCTTTATTTCGCCTCACAATGTATCATACATGAACGTGATGGACAATAGAACGGCAATTACCCCAGAAGGGATTGACTTTCTCAGATTCTATAAAAATGCCGGAAGTGAAAATCTCCGGTTCCTGAGTGCTTTAAGAATGAACGCCACATTTCCCTACATTACTCCCAATATTACTCTGCCAAGTAAGCCACCAATGGAAATAATGGATGCCGGTATATCTGACAACTTTGGAATAAGTGATGCACTGCGTTTTATTTATGCATTCAGGGATTGGTTAGAAAAAAATACCAGCGGAATTATCATCCTGTCAATTCGGGATTCACAGAAAAATAAACCCATTGGGATCCGGGGAACAAAATCATTGATTGAAAAATTTTCGAACCCTATAAGCAGTATCTATATAAACTTTGAAAACCTCCAGGAAATTAGCAACAATGATAAAATTATCTTCGCCAGAAGCTGGTATGATGGTGACATTAATGAGATCGACCTCCAGTATGTGCCACAGAGTTTAACCGGTAATCCAAAGGATATTTCAAGGGCATCATTAAACTGGCACCTCACCACAAGGGAAAAACAGGATATTATTCAAAGTATATATGCGGATAGAAACCGAAAGCAGATGATGCGGTTGATTTCGATCCTGAATAATTAAATCATCCCGGAATTTTTTCACCCAAGGGAATACCCGAAAAAACAGTTTAATACGTAAGGTTTTGTAATTTTGCAACCTCAACAGTCAATTATCTCTGCTGATTATGGAGGAGAAAAAAATAGCCCCTTATATTCCAAAAAACAAAATACGAATCGTAACAGCTGCAAGCCTGTTTGATGGGCACGATGCTGCAATAAATGTAATGCGACGTATTATTCAATCTACGGGTGTGGAAGTAATTCACCTGGGCCACGATCGAAGTGTTACTGAAATTGTTGACTGTGCCATTCAGGAGGATGCAAATGCTATTGCACTCACTTCATACCAGGGGGGCCACAATGAATATTTTAAGTACATGCACGATCTTTTAAAAGAAAGAGGTGCCGGGCACATCAAAATATTCGGAGGAGGCGGAGGAGTAATCTTACCAGATGAAATCAATGCATTAGAGGATTATGGTATTGAAAAAATCTATTCTCCAGATGATGGAAGGAAACTCGGACTTCAGGGGATGATCAATGATCTGGTGAGAAAAAGTGATTTCCCGCTGGGCGACAAGCTAAATGGTGAGATCAAAAAATTAAACCCATCGGATCATAGTGCAATTGCACGGTTAATAAGTGCTGCAGAAAATTACAAAAAATCGTTCGATAAAGTTATCAAAGAGATCCACTCCAATGCAGATAAAACGCATCCTCCGGTTTTAGGTATAACCGGTACCGGCGGAGCAGGCAAATCATCGCTTGTTGATGAACTTGTTCGCAGGTTTTTGGATGATTTTACAAATAAAACAATTGCAATCATCTCTGTTGACCCATCGAAGAGGAAAACCGGTGGCGCATTACTAGGTGACAGGATACGGATGAATGCAATCGACAACCCCCGGGTATATATGCGTTCGCTGGCGACCCGGCAATCAAATCTTGCCCTGTCAGCACATGTAAATGAGGCCCTGCAAATTGTAAAGTCAGCAGGGTTCGATCTGATTGTTCTTGAAACATCCGGAATTGGTCAGTCAGATACAGAAATTATTGACCACTCTGATGTCAGTCTGTATGTGATGACACCAGAATATGGAGCTTCCACGCAGCTTGAAAAGATCGATATGCTCGATTTCGCTGATATAATTGCTATTAATAAATTTGATAAACGTGGTGCACAAGATGCATTAAGGGATGTGAAAAAGCAATACAAACGAAATCATCAAATCTGGGACGAAACTGATGTTCCTGTATTTGGAACCATTGCTTCCCAATTCAATGATCCTGGAATGAATAACTTGTACGCAGAGATAATTACAAAAATAAGCGGCAAGACCAAGACAGGACTTACCTCCCATATTAAAGTAACCGACGAGATGTCGGAAAAAATTTATATTATTCCCCCATCAAGGATTCGTTATTTGTCAGAGATTGCTGAAAACAACAGAGCCTACAATCAATGGGTTTCCGACCAGTCTACAATTGCCCAAAACCTGCACGGAATACGTACATCCATCAATGTACTGAAGGATACGGATGTGGCTGATAAAGAAACACTAATCAGCGGACTGGAGAAAACGTACGATAAAATTGCGCTTGATTTTGATCAACGAAATCAACAAATACTGGATACATGGGAAGAAAAGAAAGAGAAATACACAAAAGATGTGTTTTCCTTCAAAGTAAGGAACAAAGAAATACATATTAATACATATTCCGAAACGCTGTCTCATACCCAGGTTCCAAAAATTTCACTCCCGAAATATTCAGGATGGGGAGATTTGCTCCAATGGATCCTACAGGAGAATGTACCCGGAGAATTCCCATACACTGCAGGATTATTCCCTTTTAAACGACAGGGAGAAGATCCAACGCGTATGTTCGCGGGAGAAGGGGGGCCGGAGCGAACAAACCGCCGGTTTCACTATGTGAGCCTCGGAATGCCGGCCAAGCGACTATCTACCGCATTTGATTCTGTTACCTTATACGGAAACGATCCCGATTGCCGACCCGATATTCATGGGAAGATCGGCAATGCCGGAGTCTCTGTTTGTTGTCTTGATGATGCCAAAAAACTCTATTCGGGTTTTAATCTTTGTGATCCGAAAACCTCGGTGAGTATGACTATAAATGGCCCTGCCCCAATGCTTTTGGGTTATTTTATGAATGCTGCAATCGATCAGCAGTGTGAGAAATACATCCTGGAACAAAAAATGGAAAACCTGGTTGAAAAGGTCTTGAAAAAAGAATATGATGACAATGGGTTATCACGACCGGCATACCATGGTGATCTACCGGAAGGAAATGATGGCCTTGGCCTATTACTTCTAGGTACAACGGGCGATGCTGTGCTTTCACCTGAGATATATCAAAAAATTAAAGACGATACATTAACCAATGTCAGGGGAACTGTCCAGGCAGATATTCTTAAAGAAGACCAGGCACAAAATACCTGCATCTTTTCCACGGAATTTGCATTGAGGTTGATGGGCGATGTCCAGGAGTATTTTATAGCCAAAAATGTAACTAATTTTTACAGTGTATCCATCAGCGGATATCACATTGCTGAAGCGGGTGCAAATCCAATTACGCAACTGGCGCTCACACTTGCCAATGGATTCACTTACGTGGAATACTATATGAGCAGGGGAATGAGTATTGACGATTTCGGACCAAATCTTTCCTTTTTCTTTTCAAATGGAATTGATGCAGAGTATGCTGTTATCGGCCGGGTAGCACGTAGAATTTGGGCCAAAGCGATGAAAAACAAATACAAGTCAGGGCCACGTGCTCAAATGCTCAAATACCACATACAAACCTCGGGCAGGTCGCTGCACGCCCAGGAGATTGATTTCAATGACATCCGAACCACTCTCCAGGCATTATATGCGATTTATGATAATTGTAATTCACTACACACCAACGCTTACGATGAAGCCATAACTACCCCCACAGAAGAAAGCGTACGCAGGGCAATGGCAATTCAGTTGATCATTAATAAAGAACTTGGCCTGACAAAAAATGAAAACCCTCTCCAGGGATCATTTATTATTGAAGAACTCACTGATCTTGTGGAAGAAGCTGTTTTGGATGAATTTGATCGAATCACTGAACGTGGAGGAGTTTTAGGTGCCATGGAAACAATGTATCAACGAAGCAAAATCCAGGAGGAAAGTCTTTATTATGAAAATCTAAAGCATTCCGGTAAACTTCCCATCATGGGTGTAAACACTTTTTTAAGCTCAAAAGGATCGCCTACAATAATCCCGTCTGAAGTGATCCGAGCCACGGAGGAGGAGAAAGAATTACAAATCAAATCCCTCCAGCTTGTACATGATAAAAACAATAAAATTGTACAGGATAAATTAAAAACGATTAAAAAGGCAGCTATTCAAAACGAAAATATTTTCGAAGAGTTGATGGAAACAACAAAAGTGTGTTCTCTCGGACAAATAACACATGCGCTCTTTGAGGTGGGTGGTCAATATAGAAGAAATATGTAGAATTTAAATATCCGGATCATGGCAACAATTACTCTTAAGGGAAACGAAATCCACACGATGGGCAGCTTACCTAAAACAGGAAGCCTGGCACCAGGATTCACATTAACTCAACAAAATCTTTCAGATGCGTCCTTAAGCGATTTTAAAGGGAAAAGAGTGATTCTGAATATCTTTCCAAGCCTTGATACAGGTACTTGCGCTGCCTCTGTCAGGGCCTTTAATAAGGCCGTAACAGATCTTGACAATACAGTCGTTCTATGTATTTCTAAGGATCTGCCATTTGCCCACAGACGTTTCTGTGAGGTGGAGGGCATTAAAAATGTAGTTACTTTGTCAGATTTTAAAAATGATAACTTTGCCCACGCCTACCAAAACAAGGTTATTGATGGCCCAATGACAGGTCTTTTATCCCGGTCGGTTGTGATTGTAAATGAAGAAGGAATTGTAATATATACGGAGCAAGTTCCGGAAATCGGTCAGGAACCGGATTACAACCCGGCATTGGCCTTATTGAATTAATTTAACTTAGTTATAGTTGGGAAACATGTTGATCCTGCTATTCCTTTCCTGTTCCAGGATTGCCTTGTTTAACTTGATATGACTCCTTAAGAACTCCTGTTGGTTTTTTTCGTTATTCATCTTAGCCAGGTTAAACTTATCCATAGAGTCAAGGTTCAGATAAAGTGCCACGTCCCATAAATATCTCTGAACTTCAGCTATTTTATCAGGATGCCGGATCTTAACGATGGAAGCAAGTTCATCGAAAACAGAAGCCTCCAGTTCAACATTCCCTTTGTCTTCCAGTTTTGAAATATTTCCACCGGAATATTCTTTATTGCCAAGCGTACCATAAAATGTATCAAGCCTAAACAAGTACTTCGCCTCTACCATGATGTCCGATTCCCCACCCCGGTACCTGCGTTCAACGCTCACCAACTCGACCATTGAACCATATTTTATTGTATTTTCTTTATTTTGAAAATAAATACCAAAGGGTATATTCATCTCTTCTACATCATTCAGGAGTTGTTTATACCTTTCTTCGAAAATATGCAGAGCAGTCTGCTCCCCCGGAAGTAAAAAAATATTCAGGGGAAAAATCGCGTACTTCATTTCAATTCAATTTCAACTTCTCAAGTTCTGCTAAAGATATAACTTTAAACATAACAATATATTTTGTAACTATTCAGGAGACCAAATGGTATTAATGATTCATTTATGGATGTAA
>CAZONK010000116.1:0-11308 GCA_964581095.1 uncultured Roseivirgaceae bacterium | reverse complement strand
ATTAATTGGAATGGAATTATTAAAAATCATATCCCAGGGTAACATAAAATTTGGTCTTCCCGACAGTGTAATTTTCAATTGGCCATGCTACATCAAACTTCATATAATATCCAAGTATCACCGTGCGTATGCCAGTTCCGTAACTGGAAAGCCACGGGTTCCTGAAATTTTTTATCTCTGCCTGGAAAGGTGACCCTTCATTCTTGATTATTTCTGTATTCACACTGTTTTCACGTATAAATGGTGATATACCTGTCCACGCCGACCCAACATCCAAAAAACCAACAAGCATTAAGTTTTTAAGAAAGTTGGAAGAGACAGGTCCATTATAAAAATATCGAACCGGAGGAAAACGCAATTCAGCATTGAATAACAGTGCATTTGAACCGTAAAAAGTTGCATAGTCGAACCCTCTCAGGCTTGTAACATACTTGCTAAATAAGATCTGGCTGTTATCCTCATTAGGTGTAATATTCAATGGATTATCAGCTCCATCATAATTTGATTTATTAAAGAACCAGTTATCCATTCCACCGAGCAAATAGGATTGCGGATCATTTCCTAAAAATACACCATAAAATACTCTTGTGGCAAAAATAAGTTCCCTGTGGATTTTAAGATAATTTCTAAAATCAAGACTAATACTACTAAAGCTTTTGCTGCGGTCGCTTACGGCTTCATGATGCTTAAATTCAATCTTTCCCCGGGTTCCTTCAATTATATTCATTCCACCAACTACTGTATTATCATAAACAAGTTCTGATTTCAGTCCAAAATAACTTACACCACTACTTTCAGGGTAGGGAGGTCCCGGGGTACTCAATAAGGTGGGATCAAGATCTTCATACCTTGTTAATGTATAAAAGGGTTTGAAAGTAGCCCTTGTTTTGACTGATAATGGTAGAGCGGCACCTACCTCAAAAGTGTTTTTCGAATAACGCTGCAACGCATTTTCTGTATTCCAGTAAACAACATTGCGTTCAAACCTGGCGCTATAATCAATCAATGTTTTCAAGTACTGATATTCTGCATAAATATCTCCACTTCGCAAATCGGTTGTTGCCATGACCCCGCCATAAAACTTGTGATTCTCCAATTGATCATTAAGTTGAGTTTCAAGAAGTATTCCAAACCCTCGCAGGGGATCAATTACCATTGTAGTAACAAGGTTATTCGCACTGAATGCCGTTTCATAATCTATTGGCCCCACAATGTTAGATCGTGTTTGTAATTTCCTATAACGACTTAAGAAAGATCCTGTAGATTCTTTTTCTTTCACAACTTCCTTATCAAATACATAATTGTCAGTATCAATAAAATCAGTGGCGTTCTCCTGATCATCAGAATTTTCGATATCAGATTTGAGTGAATCTGGATTATTCGTTTCAATTGGTTTTGTGAAATCAATATTAACCGGAAACTCAGTTTTACTGGCAGCCTGTTTCCTTGCTTTCCTTCTTTCATTGAGGAACTTTGCCTGGTTCACCTGTTGGCGACGGGTTAATGGTGTAAATACATTTGTGTTAAAGTCAAAATTCTCCTTAATTATCACTCTATCCTCATAGCCGCTCAATAATATCCCCGCCAATTTTTTTTCACTAAAATTGATATCGTACGATTTAAATCCGGTGGCATAATTAGTTACCTGCTCGTAAATATTATCTATCAAACTATAGTGGAATACATTTGCTATTCCCCGTTGATCACTTAAATAATATATTTCGTATTCATTTAGGGCAAGGGGTCGAATGTCCCTGCTTATTGTATTTGTAATACGTACAATAACATTCGACGTAGTATCAAGGTTGAAAAAATACACATTGAAGTTTTCAACGTTAATCTTAGCGATGTCCTTTTCGTCTACTGAAAGAGTATCAGTGGTTCGATTTGAGCTAAAAATAATCGTATTTGTTCCGGGAATAAAACTTGGATGAACATCGTCAAAATGATCATTTGTAAGTTGTCGGACCCTTCCCCTGCGAACGCTCATCAGGTAAATATCATTTTTCCCTCTTCGTTCGGCACTTAAAACGGCCAATCTTCCGTTGCCATTAAATCCAAAACTTTTTACCTGGTCAAATTCTTCAAGTGGAGTTGGAATTTTGCTTTCAGAAGCAATATCATAAAGCCAGAATGTGGGAAGGCCTTTTTCCACATTTATAATTCCTAGCGTATTGTCATCAGCCCAACTTATCAGCGGAATTGTTACATCATATTCCTGGTTAATGACTTTATAGCCTCCTGACATTACAGAAGACTCATTTCCTGATTCAATATCTCTTATATATACTGTATATCTCCCATTAAAATTCTTTGAAAAAGCTATCCGTTTCCCATCCGGACTAATTTTAATCTCATTATACTTATTGGCATTTTTTACTTTAATATCTACTATTTCATCTTCGGTGGGCATTATATAATTATTTGCAACATAAATAGCCATATCTGAATAAAAGCCCTGCCACTCCAGTTGGATTTGCTTGAAGCTAACACCCAACGTATGCGTTATACTCTTTTCTTCATTTCGGGTGATTCGTGTCAGTTGAAGAATATTTTGGATATTGCTTCGACCATATTTTTCAACTACGAAATTCCAGATTGACTGGCCGATAAAAGCTGCATCCTCACCTGAATATTTTGATAACTTTTTAACTTTACCGTAGCTCATATAATCGCGCATATAGTCATCCATCTCAATACTCCATCCTTTGGCCAGGTAAAGCGCCACGCCGTCAATGAACCACTCGGGAAGATTTAAAAGAAATGAATTTTGCCATGAGTCAGTGAAGCTTCCTCCATACATCATTTCATTTACTATGAGTTTTGAAATTTTTAGAACTAGTTCTTCCCTAAAGCTTGTAGTAGTCCCAGTATTGGCTATTTCAACGTAGCTCCTCGAAAAGTTGGTTTGCCCACCCACTGTATATACCCTATCACTTACACCAACATTACTTTGCTGTAAATCAGCTATTGAATTGTAAAGGAATATTTTCGTTTTGAAGTATGGACTGTGCCCGATAATTTCAGTTATACGTTCAAATTGATTTTCGACGTACTCCGCCACATTCCTTGCTGTTTCTTTTCCGCCTTCATAAAAATAGATATCAAAATTATCAGAACTATAAAACTGCCAGTTGAAATCCTTGTATTGCATCCGGTTTTTCCCAAATGATTCCCTTGCTTGTTGAGCATACAATCGCTCTGCTGAAACTGTCAGCAGTATAATTGCACCGAACAAAACCTGCATGTATCGGGTATGGAAGTTATCTGTTATACCTTTCAATATTTATCTCTTTCTCTAATTCTATCTTATCTTCCAGAAAATTTGCCAATATTTCAGAAAAATATGGAGCCAATGTTACTCCTTTGGCTCCAAGTCCATTAAAAATAATATAATTTTTAAAATCAGCATGCTTTCCGAGAAATGGCCGCCTATCCAGCGTAGCCGGCCTGATGCCCGCATCATGTCCGATTATGTCAAATTTCGGCAAAAAAAAGTTCCCAAGCTTCTCAATTATGTGATTTTTTCCTTTTTCTGAAGGTACCGTATCTACATCATTATAATCATATGTAGAGCCTGCTTTAAATATATCTGCACCAATGGGTAACAGAAACACACCCATATTTAGTATCAGATCAAGAGATGAGCTCATTTTCAATGTTAATACTTCACCTTTTACACCACGAAAAGGTAAGTACTTCCATAACGTGGACTTTGAGGCATGGGTTCCATCACAGAATATTATTTTGCTTGCTATATAATGCCTGTAAACGACATGATCATCCTGATGATCCAGTTGTCCATAATCAAAATGCTCCGGTTCCAGTGCACTCATATCATTCAACCATTGTTTAACACAAGAAATAAACACTTTTATATCAAGGTATCCTGTGTTTTTTAGCATAAGTCCACCCAATGGATTAATCACCTGCTTTTCATGAATACTATCTGTGTAAACTTCTTCCACATAATCCATGTAGTTAGGATCCGACGACCTTGCAACCCAGTCATTTTGTTCTGCCAGTGTCTTAAACGGCCTGTAAATCGGCTTTTCGTAAATAAGAGGTTTGTAAAATCTATCTTCCATATCCTTAAAGAAATTCCTCATGAAAGGAAACAGAATATCAGCTTTCCATGTTTTTACCCAATTCTTACCGGTAATTGGATTAAAAAGACCAGCCGCTATAGTTGAAGGGCTGTTTTTATCAGGTGTATCAAATACAATTAACTTTTTATTCTTTTTTAACAATTGAACTACAAGGGCACTTCCTGCCAATCCCTGCCCTACAATAATGTAATCTACCTTTTGCTCCATAAAGGTATAGTCCTTAGCAATGCTTGCTTATTGCATTATAATGCTACAAATTTGAGCTATTCTTGAACAACCTATATGATGATTCAAATAAATATTTTCGTTTTCAATCCATTTAGTGAAAACACTTTCGTGCTTTTTGATGAGACAAAGGAAGCCATTATCATTGACCCCGGTTGCTACGAAGACCATGAAAAATCCGAACTGACCGATTTTATAAGAACTAAATCGCTAAAAATTGTAAAACTCATCAACACACACAGCCATATCGATCATTGCCTGGGAAATAAATTTATTCAGGATACGTATAATGTGTTATTGGAACTGCATGAATCTGAATTACAGGTCCTTGAATCAGTTGCTTCCTATGCACCTTCCTACGGGTTTGAAAATTATCAAACAACAACATCTGAAAAATTCCTTTCTGAAGGGGATTCTGTTGGATTTGGGAATAGTTCACTTAAGGTTTTGTTTGTACCGGGACACTCACCGGGGCACATTGCGCTGGTTAATGCCGAAGAAAACATATGCATTAGTGGTGATGTGCTTTTCGAGCGTAGTATTGGAAGAACCGATCTTCCGGGCGGTAATTTTGATGTTTTGATCAATAGTATAAAGTCAAAATTATTTAATTTAAACGACTCAATGGTGGTTTACCCAGGGCATGGTTCAACAACAACGATCGGTGAAGAACGAGTATCGAATCCTTTTTGCGGAATTAATCCAATGGTGTAGTTTGAGTATCAAAGCACACATTCCCAACACGCTTACACTGCTGAATCTACTTAGTGGTTGTGTTGGTATAGTATTCGCACTTAAGGGTAATTTGTACATTGCCTGTGGCTTGATATGGATAGCTGCAGTATTCGATTTTCTTGATGGGTTCAGTGCCAGAATGTTAAATGTAGCATCCCCGATAGGGAAAGAACTTGACTCACTGGCTGATATGGTCACTTTTGGTGTACTTCCTTCCATTATTATGTTTCAACTTATCAGCAGACTGTCAGAAAATTCATTCTTGCCGTATATTGCATTTTCCATTGCTCTATTCTCTGCACTTCGACTGGCAAAATTTAATATTGATGATCGTCAATCCGATCAATTTATTGGTTTGCCAACACCGGCTTGTGCTTTTTTTGTGAGTGCGATACCTTTCGTTCTGGAAAAACATTTTATCCGTCTGGATAATTCTGTGGTAACAGGCTCATTGGTGGCCATATCCATCGTATTATCATCGCTCCTGGTAGCTGAATTTCCCCTTTTTAGCCTGAAATTCAAGAATTTAAAATGGGAGAATAATGAAATTCGCTTTATCTTTGTAATACTAAGCGTGATAATATTGTTTGTGTTAAAGATTGTTGCCCTACCCGTAATAATCATTATTTACATCCTTTTATCACTAGTAAACCTAAAAACCTAAAAATAACTGCCTATTTGAAACGTTGACTATTTAACTATTGTTAGTATTAATAGATAAGTGATTTTAGCATTTTGAAGAGGTCTATCCCCTATTTAATTTTTATAGGCACAGTAGTTGGTGCCCTTGCTATGTCTTTACAGGTATATGGCCAGGGAGAAGTACGTCATTCGGTTTTGGCATCAGGGGAATGGTATAAACTGAAAGTAGGATCGGATAGTATCTACAAAATTGATTTTAATTACCTTTCAGAAATTGGTTTGAACCCTTCTACTATAGATCCCAGGAAGATTAAGATTTATGGTAACGGCGGAAAAATGCTTCCACAGTCAAATGCAATCACACGCCCTAAAGATCTGGTTGAAAACCACATATTTATCAAGGGAGAAGAGGACGGTGTATTTAATTCCGACGATTACATTTTATTTTTTGGACAGGAAGCCGACACGTATGAATTTGATCTTGAAAACCAAATTGTGTTATATAAAAATAATGATTATGATGATTTTTCTTACTACTATCTGACTTTAACGGGCAGCGACGGTTTACGAGTTTGCGAAATACCAAACCCCGGAATCAACTTTCCTGAGGTGGAAACATATTTTTCATACAGCGTGCATGAAGTTGATAAGGATAACCTTGTAATCTCCGGAAGACAGTGGTTTGAGAGAATATCAGCAACTGATCTGACAAGTCTCGGGTTTAGCTTCCCCGGATTTGTTCAAGAAAAGGATGTGACGATCACATCCAGTGTAATGGCACGAACATTCAACCCAGCCGAGTTCAGTATCCTTAACAACAATAAGGAAGTGGGAAAACAGGTTGTTGGAAGTGTCCCGGACGGTACGTACACCAGCAGGGGTAAAATTGATACCCAAACATTTAAGTTTCGGGGAGCTTCTGTAACAGGAAACCCCGATTCCCTTGTTCTGTCCTATCGTTACGGGAAAGCAGAAGGGCGCGTTTCAACACCGTATCTTGACTACTTGCTTGTTACAGCTCATAGCAAACTTGAACTTTATAACGATCAAACCATTTTTCGGTCCTGGGTAAGTACAGATTTACCCAACATTACATTTTCCATTGCCAATGGAAATGAAAATACAATGATCTGGGACATCAGTAATCCATTATCACCAATGGCAGAGGTTGTAACAATATCGAATAACAAAATCAAATTCGGAATATCAGGTTCCAACACAGAGCTTAAATCTCACATCGCATTTGACCCGGATAAGGTCCTGGTATCTCCGCATTACGAGGGTAAAGTTGAAAACCAGGATATTCAGGGACTTGGCCCGGCAAATCTTATCATCGTTTCTTATCCTGATTTTGTTCAGGAAGCCAATAGATTGGGGCAACTTCGACGGCAGCATGATGGCCTTACGGTGCATGTGGTTACAACCGAAATGGTTTATAATGAGTTTTCATCCGGATCGCAGGATATTTCCGCAATCAGGGATTTTCTTAAATACATGTACGACATTGACCATTCTGAAAAAGGAATTCGATATGCACTACTTTTTGGCAGAGGATCCTACGATTATAAATCTCGTACCGAATTCGACACAAATTATGTACCCATCTATGAATCCAGGAATTCACTTCATCCGATATATTCCTATTCATCGGATGATTATTTTGGATTTATGGAAGACTCTGAGGGCGACTGGATAGAAACAAGTGCCGGCGACCATACACTTGAGTTAGGTATTGGCCGGTTACCGGTGAAGAGCATCGAAGAGGCGAGGGTGGTTGTAGATAAATATTACACTTATGCGCTAAATTCAAAATCATTTGGAAAGTGGAGAAACAACGTAAGTTTTGTTGCCGACGACGGTGATAACAATCTTCATATGAAGCAGGCAAATAGACTTGCTGATACCGTAACAATGAAGGAGAACAGACTAAACATTAAAAAGATATACGTTGATTCGTACAAGCAAACAAATTTGCCGGAAACTGCACCTGGGGTTAACAGGGTTATCGACCAGGTGGTCGATGAAGGAACACTCATTGTTAATTTCACCGGACATGGGAATGAACGCCAGTGGACCAAAGAGCGGATTCTGGACATTCCAATGATCGATAACTGGACAAACGAATATAGGCTCCCCTTATTTATAACCGCAACATGTGAGTTTGGACGCAACGATGACCCTGCACTTATTTCAGGGGGGGAACGAATGATTTTAAAAGAAAAAGGAGGTGCAATAGCATTGGTCACAACAGCAAGGCCGGTATTTGCAAGCCAGAATTTTGAAGTAAACAATGCTTTTTATCAGAGCATTCTCGCATCTTCAAGAAACAAAAACCTGAGATTGGGGGATGTATTTAAAGAAACCAAAAACAATAGTCTGAGCGGGAGCGTAAACCGAAATTTTTCGCTCCTGGGTGATCCTTCACTTAAACTTGCGTTCCCAGAAAATAGTGTCGAGTTAGAAACAATTAACGGACAATTGATAGCTAATGCAGATACTTTAAAAGCACTTTCAAAAGTTACCCTAACCGGTTCTGTAAAAAACCTTTCAGGTGATGTACTCAACCAATTCAACGGGACACTTGATATGATCCTTTTTGAAAAATCCACTGTAAAAATCACACTTGGAAATGAAAACCCCAGTTACATTTTCTCAGAACGAGACAATATAATATTTAAAGGGAAGGCATCTGTAAATGAAGGAATGTTTGTACTTAGTTTTATAATGCCGAAAAATATTTCTTACCAGTATGGATTCGGAAAATTAAGCTTTTATGCTTACTCCTCCGTATTAAATTCAGATGCATCAGGTGCATCGGGTGAGGTTATTATTGGAGGGTCAGATGTAACCGTTTTAACCGACATTGACCCTCCTGATATTCAACTGTTTATGGGTGATACAACCTATCAAAGTGGTATGATTGTGAAACCAAATACACTTTTAGTAGCAAAATTATTTGATGAAAGCGGAATAACCATTTCACAATCGATTCTTGATCAGAATATTCAAGCCATTATTGATGGTGGCTCCGTAGTGAATCTAAATGAATATTATGAGGCTGACCTTGATACTTATCAATCGGGATGGGTTAATTATCCAATGAATAACCTTGAACCTGGCCCACACACAATAACAATTAAAGCATGGGATGTATTCAATAATCCAGCCGAAGCTCATATAGAGTTCATCGTTTCGGAAAAGGATCAGCTTACAATGGAAAATTTACGCAATTACCCGAACCCTTTTGTTGATTTTACAAATTTTACATTTGAACATAACAGGGCGGGTGAGGATCTTGACATTCATTTACAGATTTTCAATTCAAATGGTAGTATTGTGAAAGAAACGAAATATGATTTGTACCAAAGTTTTACAACGGCTTCGGGAATAGAATGGGACGGACGAAACACATCCGGACAAAAAGTTAGGCCCGGATTATACTATTACAAGATAATTGTACGTTCTACGTTAGATGGGGCTATGGCTCAATTATATCAGAAATTAATTATTTATTAACTATCTTTGTTTACATTTAAGTGGTGGAATTAGTGAGGTTTGTTCGGAAAATAGGTTTTTTAATAGTACTGGTTTTGATAGCATTTTCAAATGTTATGTCTCAAAACCGGGCAATTATATCGGGTCAGGATACTACTCGCAGGGTAATTACTACTGCAGTTCCTTTTCTGACAATAGCTCCTGATGCCCGCTCAGGTGCGATGGGCGATGTTGGCGCTGCACTTACGCCTGATGCAAACTCTACCTATTGGAATGGCGCTAAACTTGCATTGATCGAAAAGAAATATGGATTTTCTTTGTCTTATACACCCTGGTTGGGGAAAATTATCAATGATATGTCCATTTCCTATCTATCGGGATATTACAAAATTACAAGAGAGCAGGCGGTAGCAGTTTCGCTTCGCTATTTTGATTTGGGTGACATCTTTTTTACAGATGAGTTTGGTGTTGATAATGGACAGTTCAGCCCTCGTGAAGTAGCAATTGATGCCACCTACGCACGTCAATTAGCAGACCAATTAAGCATTGGAGTAGCTCTGCGCTATATACACTCCAACCTTACGGGAAATTTTACTTCATCTACAATCGATGCCAAACCTGGAAATAGTGTAGCAGCAGATATCAGTGTTTACTGGGATAAAGACATATTGTCGAGCAGTTCCAATTCAAATATTGCTTTTGCCGGATCAATTACCAACATTGGTGCAAAATTGTCCTATAGCGATGAAAACAATAAAGATTTTATTCCAACAAATCTTCGTTTGGGATCAGCATTCAAAACACACCTTGATCCCTTCAATACCATCACTTTTGCAATTGATATTAACAAACTAATGGTACCCTCCCCTCCTGTTTATGAGTTTAATGATGATGGAAGTCTGGCAACAGATGCAAACGGAAATCCGATTATTGCACGAGGAAAAGACCCCAACAGGGGGTTGATAAGTGGTATGTTTGGCTCATTTACGGATGCACCTGATGGTTTTTCTGAAGAAATGCAGGAATTTATGATAGGACTTGGACTTGAGTACTGGTATAATAATTTATTTGCTGCCAGATTAGGATACTTCAATGAGCATGTAAATAAAGGCAATCGAAAATATTTTACCATGGGCGTTGGATTCAGATATCAGGTTTTTGGACTTGATTTTGCCTACTTGGTGCCCACCCAGCAAGAACATCCACTTGCAGAAACATTGCGGTTCACCCTTATATTTGATTTTGACGTGTACGCTGCAGCCGACGATTCTGTTACCGACTGACCGGATTACAACAGATGCCGGACAGAACCGTACCACCTCCCTTTACTCATATAAATGAAATCTCAATAAAACAGGCAGAGAAATCTGTACTGAACAATGGTGTCGAACTTTATTCTATACAATCAGGAACACAAGAAGTACTAAAATTTGACATTCTTTTCGTTGCCGGTAAATATTACGAAATCAATAACGGTGTAGCCTTCTTTGCGGGTAAATTGCTTTCTGAAGGAGTTCGGGGGTTCACATCCGCACAAATTGCTGAAACATTTGAGTCGTATGGGGCACACCTGGAAATTAGTAGTGGACTTGATTATCTTGAAATATCACTCTACTGTTTGACTAAACATTTTCACAAACTATCGGCATTGTTACGTCGCATCATTACGGAAGCAACCTATCCGGAAGACGAAATAGAGATCCATAAAAACATTCGTGCCCGGAACCTTGAAGTTAACAACGAGAAAACAAGTTTTATTGCAACAAAGCTTTTCAGGGAAAATTTGTTTGGTAAATCACATCCTTACGGTCAATTACTTAATATTTCTGACATTCAGAATACTACGAAAGAACATATTGTTGAATTTGCACAAAATCACCTATTCGGTAAACCTTTTACAATACTAGCATCAGGAAATTTTGGTGACGATATTATTCGATTAATCAATAATGAGTTTGGAAATCTAAACATTTCAGAACCCCTGAATGTTGAACCGGCTGATTTTTCTGGTAAAAATGAAACCATTTATATCGAAAAAGAAAACAATGTTCAAACCTCCTTGCGGATGGGGACTACCACCATACCAATGGCACACAAAGACT
>CAZONK010000115.1:10312-11416 GCA_964581095.1 uncultured Roseivirgaceae bacterium | reverse complement strand
GGGGAATTTTAACATCCCATGCCCTTAAATAGACTGATAATTGGTATTTTTATCCTCAAATCACTCCTTCAACAAGTAATTTATGGACATCCCGGTGAATAAACCTTTATCTAAAAGCAGAAATTTCTCTGGAATAATTTTGGTTCTTTTCCTTCTGCTTATCGCATCATCCTGTGTTTCCAACAAGAAAGCTGTTTATACCCAGCCCCAACCCGGCATGGATGAGATCCTGGAATTTGAATCTTTACAATTAAGCAACAGGATCATCCATCCTGATGACGAACTGTTTATCAGGGTGTCCAGTTTTGATGAAGAGGAAAACTTTTTTACCCAGTTAAGTGGTGATTTTATCAGGAATGAAACTACGAATTTGGTGAGTTACACCGTTAAAGAAGATGGGTATGTCAGGCTGCCATACATTGGAGACATTAAAGTTCAGAACCTTACTCTTGATGAGGCTTCCAACAAAATTCAAAAGGCTCTTGAAGAATATTTAAACCAGCCCACTGTTTTTATAAAATACGTTAATAAATACGTCACCGTCCTGGGAGAAGTTGCAGTGCCGGGCCGGTATGATTATCCCGACGAATTCATCAATATATTCCAGGCGCTGGGATTTGCAGGTGATGTCACCTATTTTGGAAACCGCAATGAAGTGATGGTTGTCCGGGAAGAAAACAATGTCATCAAACGCAATTTTATTGACCTCACATCTGAAGACCTTTATGAATCTCAGTATTACTATTTAAGGCCCAATGACATTGTGTATGTTCAGCCATTAAAAAGAAGAAGATGGGGTTTTCAGGAATTCCCATTCACACTCATCATCTCTTCATTAACGCTATCCATATTGGTCCTGAGCATTATTTTAAGATAGAAGTTGATGTCTGAAGAATCCGTTAATATAAAATATTTAATTTTCTAAAAACCCGGCTCGTGGCAAATCAAAATACCAATAATGATATTGATATTAAATCAATTTATTTTACCGTACTGAAACATTGGTATCTCTTCTTTATTTCCCTTGTTTTAACTATTGGCGTAGCGATTGTTTACCTGAAATTTGTCCCGCCGGTATATCAGGTTGGATCAACCATGCTGCTT
>CAZONK010000115.1:4623-10212 GCA_964581095.1 uncultured Roseivirgaceae bacterium | reverse complement strand
TTTGAGGTTGTTCTGGACATGCATTCACCACAGCCTGTCAATGCAAAAATTTACATAAAACTCATCAATTCTGAAGAATTCACTTTGTCTGCAGATGAGAGGGATGTTGCATTGTATGATTATTCAAGCGACCAGGTAATTTCCAAGAATAATACCTTTTCAATTACAGGCCGGTTTAAGTTTGGCGAAAAAATTACCGGACCAAACTACTCTTTCAGAGTACTGTTAAATAATCAGTATGAAAATTACTATACGGATAAGGATATTTATTTTTCATTTAATAATATTAACAGCCTTACGGCTCAATATAAAAATGCACTGGAAATTGCACCGGCAAATTTAGAAGCCACCATTGTTGATATATCTTTTAAAGGATTGAATATTAAAAAGTCCATAGATTTCATAAATGGGTTGACCGGCGCCTACCTTCAGCGAAATTTAAATAAGAAAAATTATCTGGCCATTTCTACCATTGAGTACATTGACAGGCAGCTCGCTGATATTTCTGATTCCCTCCTCTACTCCGGACAGGAATTACAGGACTTCAGGCGCAGATACCAGGTCATGGATATCGAAATAAAGGCAGGGCGTGTGTATGCACAGTTACAGGATCTCGAAGACCAGAAAACAGAATTGGTACGGAATCTCCGTTTCTACCAGTCCCTTGACCAACATTTTGAGTTGTATAAAGATTCCTCATCCATCCGGGCGCCTTCCGTAATGGGCATTAATGACGCTCTCTTAAATACACAAATCCAGGAACTGGCCACATTGAATTCTGAAAAAAATTCACTGATAAGAAGCAATCAATTACGAAGTCCAAGATTGCAAACACTTAATGTACGAATTGAAGATTTGAAAAATACCATTTCAGAAAATGTCAAATTCATTATCAGCAGCACCCAACTCACTCTTAATGAAATTAATGAAGACATTGCCCTGGCACGGTATGAAGAAACAAAACTTCCCCAGACTCAGAGAAAGCTCCTTGAAATTGAACGGATGTTTAATCTGAATGATGCCGTTTATACTTTTTTGTTACAGAAAAGGGCCGAAGCTCAAATAGCCAGGGCATCAAACCTTCCCGACAGCGAGATCATTGAACCGGCAGGTTTTGCGGGTGTTGCTTCCCCAAAAAAAATGATGATCATGGCATTGGCACTCTTTTTGGGAGTGGCCTTCCCTGGAGGTTTTTTATTTCTGAGAAATTTTTTCAATGATAAAATTAATGATATTGAAGATCTGAAAAATCTTACCGGAATTCCCGTAATTGGACAGATATTGCATAATGATACAAAAAACAATAATGTCCTGATCAATGTCCCTGCAACTCCAATTGCCGAATCCTTCAGGACCATCCGTGCAAAACTTCAGTTTTTTTCTGGCGAGGAATCCAATAAAGTCATTCTGATAACTTCCACATTTTCACAGGAAGGGAAATCTTTCACTGCATTAAATATTGCAAGCAGCCTGGCTCTGTTTAACAAGAAAATTGTGATCATAGATTGTGACCTGAGAAAACCCAGCATACTTCATAAGGAATTCGGGACCGTTGATCTCGTGGGATTAAGCCTGTACCTTTCGGGCAAAGCGGAATTGCAGGAAATCGTCATTGAAACTCCAATAGAAAACCTCGATATCATAACATCCGGACCCATTCCTCCAAATCCATCTGAACTGATCGCTTCTTCCTTGGTGCATGATATGATAGAAGATTTGAAAGAAAAATACGATTACATCATTCTTGACACCCCGCCTTTAAATCCATTTGCAGATGTGTATCACCTTCTAAAACTTTCTGATATAAATATGTATATCGCCAGGCAAAATTTCACCCCTCAAAAGATCTTTAAAATGACAGTCCGGGAACTGGAAAATAATAATGGTAAAAATAATTGCATCATTCTCAATGATGTAAGGATCGGAAAAAAACAAGACATCTATAAGTATGGTTATAATTATTACAAAAAGGACAATAAATCAAACTTTTTCAGTAATATTTTTTCGAGAAAAAATAGTTGATCCAATTAATTCCCCAGATGATAAACTGACCTGATATTTATTTATATGCAGAAGCATTGTTAATTACTTTTTGAGATTAACATTTTATATACCCACGTATCTTTCCATTACCTTGGAATGATCATTGATCTTATATGGTTTAGCATCTATATGTTATTTTGTGGACCAACTGGCATTTATTTTTGTAAATGAAAAACCGTTATTCGTCATTGATATATATTAAATTGTCAAATATATAAACCATAAGTTTCCGAAATAGTTTAAATTATATTGAATACTCCGTATATAATATCAATTATTAAGGTAAACGTAAATTCATAATACCAAATATCATGAAAAAAAATAAATTGATTCTAATAAGTAGTGTATTTCTCGTTGTAGGACTAGTGTCCTGTGAAAAATTGACTGATTTTAATTCAATTGAAAGATTTGATGAAGACAATAACAGTTCTAAATCATTGGTTGTAGGAGATTTCCTGCCTGCAGATCTTTGTGGTGAGCCAATGAACTTACCATTGTATTTTATTTATGAAAATACAGAAACCAGTATTGGTAGTATTACGGTTGCTAATGACAAGGATAATCTAAACATAGTTTATGAAGTGACAGATCCATATTGGGAAATAGCTACAACCTGGCTGTATGTTGGAGATTTTAGAGACATTCCAATATATCAAGGTGCCCCGGAGGTTACAAAATTCCCCTACCAAACAAAACATTACCCAATGGTAAATTCGTATTCCTATAAAATTCCTTTGGAAGAACTAAACGATTGTTTTGTGATTTTAGCAAAAGCCAGGGTGAAATTTGATGGTCAAGTAGCATATGTGTATGCTAAAGGCATCAATCCAGGATGGGAAAAGGAAGCCTTCTATTTTGACTTTTGCAAACAGGAATGTGATTGCCTTCCAGGTATGTATCGAACCCAAAGCCAAGGAGGCTGGGGAGCAAAAGCTAGAGGGAGAAACCCGGGATCGTACAGGGACAAGAATTTTAGAAGGGCATTCCCTAATGGATTGATAGTTGGTGATCCGGATCATTATAGCATAAAGTTAACTTCACCCCGGGCAGTTGAAATATTGCTTCCAACTGGGGGTAGGCCTAAAGCACTCAGGAGGTCTTTTGTCAATCCTTTTAAACTAAAAAATGTATTGGTCGGCCAGACTGTTGCTCTAACATTATCGGTCAGATTTGATACTTATGACTCAAACTTTGGTGAATCCACCGGGAATTTAAAGGACCTGATAATCAATAATGCTTCTGTGTTTGATGGCATGAGTGTCGGAGATGTGCTTGATGAAGCAAATACTGTTCTTGGAGGTGGTGATTCTCGGTTTTCACCCAGCCAGCTTACAAGAATATTGTCCATGATCAATAATTATTTTAATGGCAGCAGAATATCTCAAGAATATAAACTGTTTGAATGTGAGGTAAATTAAATATATGTTACTTAAATACTAAATATTGAGGAGGGTATTTTACCCTCCTTTATTTATTACAATAATTCACAACTGTTTTGATGTTTTAATATGAAATTCCTTGAAATCCCTTGCAGACCAGAATTGTAACGATTTTTCAAACTCAAACTGTCATCCACCCTGATCTGTGGCCAATATTAAATTAGAAGATGATCGGCGTCTTAACTGATTTTACTATTTTTTTCCAACTGTTAAGGGGTTAGTGCAATGTTTTGCATTGCCAAAAATCATACAAAACTGTTGATCCTAACAGGAAAAAGGAGTAACTTGTATATTCATACGATGCGTATCAATCCATCCATTAAGACACGTTTTGTAAAATAACCCTGTAAGTTGAAAGTTAGCAAATTTGCCTTTACTCATGGATTTTGTCCTCTCGCAAAACAAAATGCCGGAATTTCAATATAAATTGATGTACACCTAAGGGGCTTTACCAGGCAGTCAGGTAATCTAATCATTTAAAAGAATATTTTTCAATTTTTGTCAGACACTAACGATGTAAATCAATAGACAACAATGAAAACTAATAAATCAAAATCTGTTATTGGGCTTGTTTTATTTTATGTTATGCCCTCTTTCTTCAGCCTGATCCTTCTATGGATATGTTCCAACAATGTTTATTCTCAAGGGGCAGGTTATGCTCTGGACTTTGATGGAGTGGATGATAATATTATTATTTTATCTTCCTCCGGGGATGAATTAAATCCCCAAACTAACATCACAGTAGAATGCTGGGTTTATTTAAATGAAATACCTTCCAATACGCATCACCCACATCTGGCAAGTAAATATGAGTCCTATGGTTTAATGATTGGAGGCAGTGTTCTTCCGAGATTCTACATCTACGATGGATCATGGTATTATTGTGAAGGAACAACATTCATTCAAGCGAAAAAGTGGTATCACATTGCTGGCAGCTATGACGGAGTTAATATTAGAATATATGTAAATGGTAAATTAGAAGGAACCAGTACTCCTGGTTCCGGATTAATGATACAGAACGCAAATCCTGTAAGAATTGGCACTTTACAGACACCTCCTGGCACTTATTTTACAAATGGAACAATCGATGAAGTAAAAATCTGGAACAATACGAAAACAGAAGCTCAAATTCAACAGACGATGAATCAAAAGTTGCTTGGAAATGAATCAAACCTGGTTGGCTATTGGCGCCTGGATGATAATTCCGGAACTACCGCAGCAGATCTCAGTCCATACGGAAATAATGGCATTCTAACAAATATGACTCCTCTTTCAGATTGGTTAACATCTACAGCCCCTGTTGGTGATATCTCAATCTTTTCTGAATCTGCAGATATTACAGAAACTCCTGCCTGTGAAGTTGATGTTGCATTTGGTACAGGACCGAATCTCCCTGGAGCCGGTTTCTCAATGACTTCTGTACAAGTTAATGTGTTGCCAAATAATAGTACTGGATTATTATCCTCCGCTGCAAATCTTTATTGGGAAATCTGGTCGGAAGATGTGAATTTTGATGGTGATTTTACATCTACAGTCAATTTTCATTATGATAACAGTGGGGTTATTCATGAATCCTTGTTTGTTTTATACAAACGTGACAGTGCCAGTGCTCCAACCTGGTCTGTTTTTCCAGGATATACGGTGTTTACCAATGATGGCGAGTCGTCAACAAATACTGATGGTATTGGATATATCCAAATCTCTCTATCTGAAGTTTCTTCCGGAGGATTTAGTGGTCAATATATTCTATCCTGGAATAACGATCTTCCCGTTGTTACAGACATCCCTGATCAGTCTTTTGCCGAAGGCAGCTCCTTTACAACAATCACCCTGGATGCCTTTGTCAGCGATGTGGAAGATGCGGATGCGGATATCGTCTGGACCTATTCGGGAAATACGGAACTCACAGTCTCCATTGATGTGAACCGCGTGGCCACAATCAGTGCCCCGGATGTAAACTGGTTCGGCAGTGAAACGATCACATTTACTGCCACCGATCCCGATGGTGGCACTGCCAGCGATGCGGCTGCCTTTACACTGACTTCGGTAAATGATCTTCCCGTTGTTACAGACATCCCTGATCAGTCTTTTGCCGAAGGCAGCTCCT
>CAZONK010000115.1:0-4523 GCA_964581095.1 uncultured Roseivirgaceae bacterium | reverse complement strand
CACTGCCAGCGATGCGGCTGCCTTTACACTGACTTCGGTAAATGATCTTCCCGTTTTACTCAGGGAAATTCCTGACACATCAGGTGCAGCTATGGAAGAATTTGTTTTTCAATTTGATTCACTTACATTTGAAGATGTCGATGTATATGATTCACTGTCTTATTCCGCTGCACTGACAACAGGAGGCCTGCCTGCCTGGTTGTCATTCAACGATGCCACCCGTACATTTTCAGGTACTCCGACCAGTGATGACAAAGACTTCTACAATGTGATTGTTACTGCCACAGACAAAAGCCTTGCTTCAGTATCCGACACCTTTGAAATACATATTACTGGTCCAGTAAATATTATTGATCTTGCTGAGGAATGGAAAATGAGTATTTATCCTAATCCCGGTAATGGTATTTTCTATGTCACCTTTTACCTTCCGGAAAATGAAGGTGCAGAATTAAGGATCTTATCATTGGGCGGCAGGTTAATATGGAGTGAAAAATATGAATATCATTTTGGTGAGGTCATATTAACTGTGAACCTAAGCGATTATCCACAAGGTGTATATATTGTAAACATTGTGACGAAATCAGGTGTGGCAAGCAAGCAAATAATTTTACAATAGTAGATAAGGATAATAAACTGAGCATCAAGAGACAGTGCGAGCTTTTGGAAGTCTGCCGTAGCAGTTTCTACTATATTCCCCAGAAAGACAGTTCATTGAATCAAGAACTGATGAAACTGATTGAAAAGCAATATTTGGAAACACCATTCTATGGAGTACCAAGGATGAAAGCATACCTTCGGTCATTGGGCCACAAGATCAATCCCAAACGGATCCGCCGTTTGTACCGATTAATGAATCTACACGCTATTGGCCCCCGTCCGAACACCAGTAAGCCCCATAAGGGTAAGGAACACACCTTATTTCCATATTTGCTTCGGAATTTAAAGATAACACACCCAAATCAGGTTTGGGGTATGGGTATATGCCTTGTGGCCATCATAGACTTATACAGCCGATATATTGTGGGCTGGTCCCTATCAAATACCATGACTGCAGAATGGTGCAAAAAGTGTGTAAAGGCGTCCATTGAGGCCCATGGTGCGCCTGAGATCATCAACACAGATCAAGGGAGTCAATTTACCGGCCCCATCTTTACAAATATATTTGATGGATTGAAAACTGAACTCAGTATGGATTTTAAGGGTCGTTTGATTGACAATGTTTTCATCGAGCGATTCTGACGGAATATCAAATATGAGAAGATCTATCCGGAACCATCGGAAGATGGTAAAGAGCTATACGAGAAAATCAAGTGGTATATGGAATTTTACAATGCACGCAGACCATATCAATCCTTGCGATACAAAAAACCGGAACAGGTATATGCTCAGGCTGCATGAATTTCTATTTCTAGCGAATTGGCAGGGAATGGAAATTTAACGTATCTTTGAAAATAAGTTGTCTTAAGGAGGGGAGTAGTTCTTCTGGTCTCAAAAAGGTATTCCGAAAAACTTCGACGTATACGATTTTACGACAAAGAGACGGAAATGATCTTGAGTTTTTATCTAACAGCTTTGATATAATAACAGAGGAAATTATTCAGCTTTATAAAAATCGATAAAAAGTAGAACTGTTTTTCAAGTTGATTAAACAGCACTTGAAGGTCAAATCATTTTAGGGAACGACCCTGAATGCAATGAAAGTCCATATTAATTCGGCAATAATTGCCTGCTGCTTGGTTGCATTGGTTCGTAACAAATTGAAAGTTGACCATTCAACCTGCCAAATATTGCAATTTTGAGCATATCTCCACTTGACAAAACGCCTCTAAATTAGCTGCTTACAAATCAGAATTACAAAGATGTCAAAGAACTATATGGTAAACAGCTGAAAATCAACTGGTATTAATCGGACACTAATGAAATATTTTAACTAATCACTTCCGATACAAGATGAAATTCAATAATAAAAATGTATCAATCAGCCCAAATACAAAAATTGGTACAAATGTTAAGATTGGCGATAATACAGTAATATATGATAATGTTAAGATTGGCGATAATACTATCATTTGTAACAATTGTCATATTGGTGAGCCCTTGGCTGATTATTACAATAATAATGCTTATCAAAATCCACAAACAATCATTGGAAGTAATTGTCTTATCAGAAGTCATGCAATCATTTATGCAACTAATGTAATTGGAAATAATTTAAGTACAGGCCATAATATTATCCTAAGAACCAATAATTCCATTGGAGACAATTGTTCAATTGGGAATGGTACAGAATTGCATGGAAATGCAAAATTGGGCAATTATGTCAGGGTACATAGTGATGTTTGCATTTGTGAAAATGCGGTTATTGGAAATTATGTTTGGATTTTCCCCGGATCGATATTGTCCAATGGTGTAAATCCTCCCGGTAATTTATTACTCGGGCCAGAAATAGGTAATTATTCTGTATTAGCTGTTAATGTTGTGATTTTACCAGGAGTAAAAATAGGTGAACATTGTTTGTTGGGGGCATCTTCAGTGATTACCAAAGATGTAAGTCCCTTCTCATTAATGATCGGTAATCCAGCTAAATATATAAAAGATATACGTGATATTAAATCACAATTAACAGATGAAAAATATTATCCATGGCCAAATAGTTTTGAAAGAGGAATGCCCTGGGAAGGCACAGGATACGCGGATTGGGAAAAACAGAACTTGGAATAAACGTTTCTTATTAGAAGAATGCTATAATAAATAGGCCTTCAACCAGACCGAAGCACCCAGTAATTAGTCGGTCCTTAACAAGGTTTCAACTACCTGGGGATGTTCATAATTAGGCTCTTATATAAAATATTATTGCTGTCTTGAAAAGAAATTCTACTATGTCAGTAGAAGAGATTCTTCAAGCGATTAGCAATCTGCCCACAGGGGAGCGAAAACAAATTCTGCAAAGGATTATCAATGCAAATGATGGGAAAGAAAAAACGGAAATTAATAATATCAGGCAAGAAATTCATGAAAGCAATCCAATTGAGAGTCCTCAATGTATAAGCAGAGAATGGATAAAGTTTGGATCCTATCGTGGATTACAGATTCGCGATAATGGGAAGATCGTTACAAAAGCAATTTGTAAAGATCTCCGGACTCTTTATACTGCATCAGATGAACAGGAAGCTCAGAGAGCATTAAAAGCATTTGCAAATAAATGGGATCCCAAGTACGCGGAGATCATTAAAAAATGGAAAGCTAACTGCGGGGACCCACATCTTGACAGATGAAATTTTACTGTAAAAATCCTCAGAAGGAATAGGATCTTAAAGCTGTATATACGACCTGACTATTCCGGACTAAACTGTACCACTGATTCCGGAGTATAGTGTACCAGCGATTCCGGGCCAAGCTGTACCAGTAGATTTATTGGAATATTCAGTTTAGTCCAACTTGGAACAGAAATCCGGACTGACATTCCGGCATAAAGTGTACCACTTAATTTTCTGGCGGATTTGTAACGAAAAGTCATGGTTACTTTGAGTAAAAAATCTCAAAGTCATGGCCAACAAAACAAAAAGTATGTTACAAATCCGGAAAATTCTTCAATTAGCCGCAGCAGGTGAAAGCATTCGAGAAATCAATAGGATCACCAAGGTTCATCGAGAAACGGTCAGTAATTATCTAAAGCAGGTCCAAATAACAGGAAGGAGCTACGAGGAATTACTAACCTTTAAAGACGCAGAGCTAGCCGAAGTTGTTTATTCAAAGAAGGAAGAGGAGAAGCCGGATGGTAGGCTAAAAGATTTTTTGCAGGAAGCCAATAAATACAAGAGCGATTTGGTTAATTGCAAGGGGATGACACGCAAGCGACTATGGAAAAAACACCTGGTAAAATATCCTTCAAGTTACAGTTACTCACAGTTTTGTGAACACTTTGCCCGGTATTTAAATAAGAGTGATCCAACTATGGTCATGAGCCATAAACCAGGAGATGTGTTTCAAATAGATTTTGCTGGAAAGGATTTAATTTATATTGATCGAAAAACAGAAGAGATAATACCCTGTCCTGTTTTGGTTTGCACTTTACCTTATAGCTCCCTGGCTTTTTTTGATCCATTGGCATCTGCCCGGTTAGAAAACCTGGTGCCCTCACTGAACCGGGCGGCGGACTACTTGGGTGGGATTACAAGATAGGTATTGACGGATAATATGAAACAAATAGTCACCCGCTCATGCCGGTATGAACCCACCTTTACAGAGTTAGCCGAGCAGTGGGCGGTTCATTATAATACATTCTTCAAATCTACCCGGGTAGGAAAACCCAAGGACAAACCAACTGTGGAGAAGACCGTTGATCTCGGCTATCAAAATATTTACGCTGCATTATACGGAGAAGAGATCTATTCCCTGGAGGAGCTCCGCAGTCGCGTAAGGATCCTAAATGACGAGTTTAATAATCGTTCCATGTACAAAGACTTACCTAGTGTCATGTCAAGATCATATTGTCGGGTAAAGCCGTTTTAACTTTATCCGTG
>CAZONK010000114.1:0-11433 GCA_964581095.1 uncultured Roseivirgaceae bacterium | reverse complement strand
CTTAAGGTACGTTTGATCAATATTTGGAAATTCTTTTAAAATTGAATCCAGGTCAGGATAGATCACTAATGAAGCCAGTGCAACAATAATCCATGGCCACGGTCTCAGGGCGTAATGGGCAAAGTTAAAAAGCAGTGTTGCTCCGACTGCATTTTTCTCATCTTTAGCTGAAAGCATTCGTTGGGCTATGTATCCACCACCACCCGGCTCTGCCCCCGGGTACCATACCGCCCACCATTGCACAGCAATCGGGATAAGGAGAAGCGGAACCCAGAATGAAGGATCAGAAAGGTCAGGCATTACATTAATTTTTGACTGGATCACCGGATTTGAAATCAATGCTTTTAATCCTCCAACCTCCGGCTGCCTGACAGCAACAACCGCAGCATAAACAGCCCCAAACATGGCAATACCATATTGAAAGAAGTCCGCCCATACAACACCTTTGATCCCCCCAAGTGCTGAATAAATAACTACTACAACGGATGCACCAACAACGATCACCCAGGGATCTAGTCCCAGCATGATTCCACCAATCTTAATAGCCGCAAGTGTCACTGTAGCCATTATCAATGTATTGAAGAATATTCCCAGGTATATAGACCTGAAGCCACGTAAAAACGCTGCAAGCTTCCCTCCGTAACGGATCTCATAAAATTCAAGATCTGTTATAACATTTGATTTACGCCATAATCGGGCATAGATAAATACTGTGACCATTCCCGTGATCAGAAAAGCCCACCAGGCCCAGTTTTTTGATACACCATTTTCACGCACAAACCCTGTTACAAGATTGGGTGTATCTGCTGAAAAAGTACATGCTACCATTGAAATACCCAATAACCACCAGGGCATATCACGTCCTCCCAGAAAAAACTCTTCATTACTTTTTCCTGCGGTCCTGGAGGCAACATATCCAATTGCTAATACGATGGCAAAAAATATGAATATAATGATCCAGTCTATTTGTTGTAAAAGCATTTACTTGTATTTAAACCTTAAAAATAAATAAACCCATAGCCTTCCCAATGGGAGCCTTAAATATAGACCTTTTTATGACTTTTCTTTGGATTTAAATAAAACAACAGAAAGTATAGTTTATCTATCAGATTTAGGTGGAAATAATACTTTGGAAAACGAACATCCTGATGACGGAATGGATTCAGGTTACTTGCAAGTGGCTAAAGGAACAAATTTGATTTGTCAGACCTGATCATTTATCTTAGCGGTCAGATTTGAATAAAGCGTAATACTTCTATTTATTTTTAGTGTTTTTCTTTCTGCCTTTTTGAAGAAAATGCTTGATGTCCACTTCCTGCATAGTTTTGCGTGCTTCTTTGCGACGCTTGTATTTTCCTTCCCAAACAAACCCGATGTCATCTAACGCATCAATATGGTGTTTTTTAACAAGTCCTCTGCTTCTGATTTGAGCAACCCAGCTTCCCAGTTTTTTGGTTTTTCCAGTTTGAGGAATGTCAAAATGACCATATTTTTGATTGTACCTCTTAAGTTTCGTGAGGTTTTTTGAAAATTGTTCATCTTCCATATTCCAGATGAATCCAATCCTGTTAAGTTTGTTTATTCTATCAATTGGAAGGCGGTTCTCATTGTATAATCGCCTCATTTCATTTACCCATCTTGATAACCGGTGATTTTCAGAACCTTTTTCATACTTTACCTGACTGACATGCATTGTTCCAATATCCTTTTGATACCGGACAAGTTGTTTTACCCTTTCAAGAAATGATTTGTTATCTGTTTTCCATGGGAAACCAGATTTTTCAAGTTTCAATGCACGGTCTTCACGGAGTTTACCACTTCGATATTGTCGTCGTTGATTTTTCGCCCAGTTATATAGTGAATTCCATCCATCATTGGCCTTTGGATATTTCTTACCGGTCTCTTTTTGGAAATTATTTAATTCCTCAAAATGTTCCTGCCACCTTTTGTCCTGCTGTAACTGATACGAGATAGCCATTTATATTAAAAAGTGATTTAGTTTAAAAAATTATGTGCGAAACAATTTTGCACCTACCGTTATCAAAAATAAAGAAATATGCGTTTTCAAAAATAAAGAAATATGCGTTTATGTAATGTCACTAAATAAAGAAAAATTTGTAATAAAGTAAAATAATACTGAATTGGTAAGTAAAAAGATACTAATAAGTGTCATCCATTAGAATTAATCTGACTTCCAACGATGTTTCTTTTCACTCACATTCTCGATATGTTGATTCCCGAATGCTTTGAGATGCTTATTTGGGTTAAGGCAATTTGATACTTCAAATTGATTATTATGACACATAACTGCAATTAGCATTTTGCTTTTTGATAGGGCCCAGGGTTTTACACAAGAACTTCGCCAAAGGATGCATTTAGAAATCAAACCGAACCACTTTACTTGGTTTATATCCTATTCTATCAGCAATTGTATATAGCGTTAATGTAGGATCTACATCAATTGGGTTCGTGTACACTTGCCAAACTTCACCTAATCGTTCGTCATTGCCAACCAATTGGTAACCGATTGATGAGCCTTCGGTTTTACATGAAACTTCCACCTTTGTGCCCGATACTGCAACTACTGGCAATTGTGTAACAGGCTGTACGTTACTGGGCCAGAATTGACCGATAAGATCTGCTTCAGGAACAAAACCCTTATCATTAATTTCATCCATCCACCGGGCGCACTCTGCCCGCAGTTCTTCGAGTTTTTCCTTAAACTCAGGGTTTTCTGCCAGGTTTTTGATTTCATGGGGGTCATTCCAGGTATCAAATAGTTCCTCTTTTGGTTTTGCCTCCCGGAACCATTGCATTTGTACTTCGTCTAATTCATTCCTTTCTTTCATCTCTAAAAGTACTTTCATGGTGGTAATACGTTCACGGTAAGCCAGTGGCAGATAATATCCCTGGTCTGGTTTAAGATTCAGTAAATATTTATACCGGTTGTCCTTCACTGCCCGTATCATATCATAGTACTCATCGAGTCGATCGGAAGCTGCATGGATGTATTTACGCGGAATTTCAGCTTTTTTGGTACCCCCAAATGCTTGACCTTCGATGTATTCAGGAATTTTTACACCTGTAAATGAAAATGTTGTGGGTGCAAAATCAATAAAACTGATTAGTTGATCATCAACCGTTCCGGCATTTTGGGCTTCGGGATATCGAATGATCATTGGCACGCGTAATCCGGCATCGTACATCAATCGTTTTTGCCGGGGCAATGGGCCACCATGATCGGTGTACCAGACCACGATGGTATTTTCAAGAAGCCCATCCTCTTCCAGTTGATTCAAGAGAAAACCCACCTGATTGTCCATCTCAATGATATTGGAATACATCACCCGCATATCGTTCCTTACTTTTTCCACATCCGGAAGGTAAGGCGGCACAATAACATCAAGGTTTTCCGGAACATTCAAAACCCATTCTGAAGAATCAATTCGATCGCCCCATTTATAGTTTGGTACATTGCTGGGGAATGAACCCTGATAGCGCAAATGTTGCTTCATTGGCGGACCAAAAAACTGACTTTCATGGGTAACGTTAAAGTTGAAAATCGAGAAGAATGGATTGCCCTCCGGCCGGTTTCTCCAGTGTGCCTTAATACTGGATTCATCCCAGGCCGTCAAAGGTGCCCTGAATTGGTAGTCTCCCTTGGCATTGTTAGTGCAGTAATAACCATTTTCGCGTAGCGCCTGGCTCATCATTTTTACGTCAGGTGGTGTCACCACTTCATACGGAATAAGGCCATTTTGTTCAAGTTTACCAAATAAAGTACGCATATTATGGCCGCCTCCACTGGTGGGGTAAGTTCCTGTTGATAGCGCGAATCTACTAGGTGCACATACCCCTGAAGGTGAATACACATTGGTGTATCGAACACCTTCCTCTGCAAGCCTGCTTAAATTAGGTGTAACAATGGTTGAATCACCAAATGAAGGGATGTACGGACTTAAATCTTCAGCTACAAGCCATATAATATTTGGATGATCAGGTAATGAAATCCTGGATATTTTCGGGTTGGTATAATCCTGGTTTTGAGTACAACCAATTATATAAGCTGAAATTAAGATCCACAAAAATTTCTTCATCTCCAATACTAATCTTTAAATTAAACAAAAGGCATTTTCACAATGGAAGCCTTCAATTGCTTTTTGCGTACTGCAATAAATACTTCGCTTCCGGTTTTAGCATATTCAATAATTACATATCCCATTCCAATACCTACCTGAAGCATCGGAGAAATAGTACCACTGGTAACATAACCAATTTTTTCACCACCTCTATTCACGATTTCATAGTCATGTCTGGGGATTCCTTTTTCCTCCATTCGAAACCCAACAAGTTTTCTTGATACACCTTCTTCTTTTTGTTTCAAAAGATTTTGTGAACTGGTAAACTCTTTTGTGAATTTTGTGATCCATCCGAGCCCCGCTTCAAGCGGTGACGTAGTTTCGTCAATATCGTTTCCATACAAGCAGTATCCCTTTTCAAGACGTAACGTATCGCGTGCCCCCAACCCAATGGGTTTGATGTTTTCTTCTTTTCCGGCTTCGAATATCTTATTCCAGATGTCAACCGCAATTTCGTTTTTAACATAAATCTCAAATCCACCTGAACCTGTATAACCTGTATTTGACATAATTACCCCATCATGACCTGCAAATGATCCAATTGCAAAATGATAGAATTTGATTTCAGACAAATCTGTTTCGGTAAGTTTTTGCAAGACTCCCGTAGCTTTTGGCCCCTGAACAGCATAAAGACTATATTCATCCGAAGCGTTTGTCATTTCAACACCCATCGTGTTGTGTTTTTCTGTCCAATTCCAGTCTTTTTCTATGTTTGATGCATTTACTACCAGCATGAATTCATTATCAGCAATTTTATAAACGATCAAATCATCAACAATTCCTCCTGTATCATTGGGGAGGCACGAGTATTGTGCCTGGCCGTCAACGAGTTTTGATGCATCATTGCTTGTAATACGCTGAATCAGATTGAGGGCCTGATCCCCCTTCAGGAAAAATTCGCCCATGTGGGAAACATCGAAAACACCAACACCATTTCGCACTGTCATGTGTTCTTGAATATCCGATGTGTACCGGACGGGCATATTATAACCGGCAAATGGTACCATTTTCGCTCCCAAAGCAACATGAAGATCATTCAGTACAACATTTTTTACTTCCATAATTATTTTGTTCTTCCAGGATCAAATACAGCCACAAAAATGATAAAATCAGCCTTAAAAAGTAGTATAGTTATGAACTATTCACTTCTCCAATTGCTTATTAATAAAATAAAGTATTACAATGAAGAAAATAGGATTTATCTTAATAATAGTTATTCTCAGTTTCCCAATCTCAGCACAGGTAAACAGTAAATTATCACGGATTCAGAGCAAGCTTACTTTCGATAATACACTGGCAAGATTAAAGGAAGGTCTTGATCAAAAGGGTTTGGACTTATTTGCAGAAATTGACCATCGAAAAGGTGCTGGGAAAGTGGGAATGGAATTGTTGCCAACTACACTTTTAATCTTTGGAAATCCAAAGATTGGTACAAAGTTGATGTACTGCGATCAGAGTATTGGAATTGAATTACCATTGAAAATTCTTGTTACCCAAAATGAAGAAAATGAAGTTTTTATAAGCTATCGGGATCCCCAACAATTTGCAAATCAATACCAAATGGAAGAATGTTTGCCAATACTTGAAAAAATTCAGAATGTTTTATCCGGGTTGGCTGCCAGTACTGGTCAATAAATTAGTTGGTTCCTGTCGTTTTGGATTCGACGAATTCTTCATCATTATCAGGTTGGAGTTCATTATCTGAAACAAAAGATAAACACCTTTTGATTACATCCAGATCTTTTAGAATTCTCATGTGTCCTAAACCAGTGGTGCGAAGCATTTCCGGATATTCGAGTTTAGTCTGGAGTGCTTCAGCATGGTGAATAGGAACGTCCAGATCATCTTCATCGTGTGCAAGTAATATGGGGATGGGTTTTATTTTTTCTGACATCACATACATTGTAATCTCATTAAAATTGATACCGAATTTAGATTTATAATATTGTTTGAAATATTCGCCACGCTTCGGGCTCCCGTTTACAACTTTAAGAAAATTATCAATAATATCTTCTCCAATAGATGGGGACGCTATCAATATTAATTTTTTTGATGAAACACCCTGGAGCAAGGAATACATACTCGCTACGCCACCAAATGAATGGCCCACCATAGCTTCAAAATCGCCGTATTTTGATTGTATTGCTTTTATCGCTTCGTAGAATTCATGAATATTTGTTGTTGACCCCTCAGATTTACCATGCGATGGTCCATCGAAGGCAATTACCTTAAATCCTTTTTTATTGAACGGTTCAACAAATTTTCGAAATTGCGTTCCCCTTCCTGCCCATCCATGGGTGAACAATACCGGTTTTCCCGAACCCCAGGAATAGACTCGTAATTTTCCACTTGAAACTTTAAGTGTTTCTTTAACCGCACCATTTGCAGCCTTGTATTCTTCAGCCGTAGGAGTATATCGCAATGGTTTAAAAAAAAGCAAAATGGTTAACTTATTGGCCAACCATGGCGATATCCGTTCTATCTTAGGAAACAAAAAGGGTAATACTTTTAAAATAAACGGAAGTTTAACTTTTTTCTTTTTTTGGGTCATCCAGGATTATTTGATTGCAAAGCTATAGGAACGTGTAGTGTATTCAAATGTTGTAGTGTTATAAGTACGTTCAGAAAATTGAAGTTGATTATCCTGGTCTACCAGCAACACAGTTGAACATCTTGTTCCATACTTTGGGCTCTTGATAAACATTGGAGAAAGCATTTTTTCCATTTCAATTCCTACTCCAGTTTCCGGAAGCTTGTTTTCCGGTGCCTTGATGTCATCAAAGAGGTTATCAAATAAAAGGTCTTCATCAAACGATTCTTTTTCCAATGTCTGAGCCAATTTTTCCTTTCCTTTTTCCACCTTGGGCCATGGAGAATCTAAAAGCCGGTTACTTAAACCATAAATTCCTGAGCCCAGCATATATTTCTTACGTTCCACATTGGAATAATACCAAAGGTCATCGACGGTGCCAAGTATAATATTATAATCATTGTATAGGTTCGAGAGCCTATCCAGGGTGTCCAGGTAACCCGAAGGGTCCTGGTTGGTTATCAGGAAGTCAGATACAAGTTTTCCACGAGTGGGCGCTTTGGGCTTAAGGTTGGATAGATTGCGGTAATTCGTCAGCATACTTACAGCGCCCTGCTTATTTACCCCCATCCAGGTACCTTTACCTTCAAGGTCCTTTCCGGCAAGAATTGAGGGAAAATCTTCCCAATAGTCAGCAGGCGCTGTTGGTCGATCATAGAATTCATCCCTGTTGGCAGCAACAACAAGTTTGTATTTTGGGTGTGTTTTATATGCAAACAGGATCAGGCACATGGCTTGTAATTTTTGACAATACAAATCATGGTATTCAAAAGTTCATTATACTGCCTTATAAATACTTGTGGATTTATCATTCTAATAAAGTTACCGTATTGCATCCCCTAATTGTAAGTACCTGCCTGTATCCCTATCCCTGCAAGGTACGTGCACTCAGAGTTCAGGATTGCATCATTTTACCGATTAATTCTTTCAATAGTTTAGCCCCCAACATTGCCGTAATCCCCACAGGATCCCTTTTTGGATTTAATTCAACAATATCAGCACCCACGATAGGTACTTTAATATTCAAGATCAATTCAATCACATCCCTGGGGCTCATTCCTCCAGGCTCATGATGGGATACTCCGGGGGCGAATCCCGGGTCAAATACATCCAGGTCAAGGGAGATATATAGCGGGCCTTCTAATTTTGTACGTTTGCCCAGTATCCAATCCCGCATGGTAATTACATCTATTTCAAATCGTTTTTGCTGTGCCAGGTGCTTTTCAGGAATAACCCGAATGCCTACTTGTGTTAGTTTTGATACTAAATTGCCTTCCAGTATCCTAAGGAACGGACATGCATGGGAAAACCTGTCACCATCAAGCTCATCATATAAATCTGTATGGGCATCCAGTTGCAGAATGTTTAATCCGTTATATTTTTGGCTAAAAGCCTTAACAACAGGGTAAACTATCGAATGGTCACCACCAAGTGAAATAAGTTTATTGTGTTTTTTGAGTAAACCACTAATTTCATTTTCTATATCCGAATGATAATCTGAAATAACAATGTTTCCATAATCGACAAAATGATTATTTTTTATTAGTTCAATACCCGATTCAGTCCAGAAATTACCGGAAGTGTCATTTAATACCTCCCTGATTGCTCGCGGGCCATCCGCCGCGCCCTGCATGAAGGATGATTTTTCATCAAAAGGGATTCCAACAACTGCTATAGGTTTAATTTCTGTTTCATTCATACCTTTTCATTTAACAAGCTCAATATTCCAGGAGGTTAACGGGAGTCCATAAATATCTGCATAGTTTATTTGATCCAATCCATTATTCTCAAGCAATTCGTCAATATCTACTGTTTTGAAATAACCTATAACACGATCAAACCCTTCTGGAACAAGATTTCCAGGTATGGCAAGAGAAATACCTTTAGGGTCTATTTTTTCAACAAAACCCTGCATATTAAAATAAATATCGTAGATCAAGGTATTTGTCATTAGGTCCTCACTTTTTAATAAAATTGATTTGTCAATATCCTCAACCAGCATGGCATCAAAAAACTCACCAGAGCTTATTCTTGATTTAAGAGAATCATTTTCATAAACGGGGATATCACCATCCCGGACACCTTTGTAGATAAGAGAAGTTAATTCAACGAATCCCTTATGATTTGATATTCTTTCTATGGATCGATAATAAAATTTCTGGTCACTTTTGTATCCCGGTTGATCTGTATTAATTTTCTTCCCTGCATTTTTTGAAAGCTTATCTTCCCCGGTGAGTGGAGACTCAAATACTCCATTTGATGAAATAATTTGCTCGCCTTTCTCAAAAGAAAAATTCCTTGATTCAAAAGCCTGATCTATTGGCATTATCCATGATGAAATTATTTCAACTGAATCCAGGTTCAGTGATTTTACATTTTCGATAGTGTACCAAGCTAATTGAGTTGCAGTAGAACCTGAAACAAAATAAATTCCACCTTTTTTAGATTGCAAATTTATATTTGAAGCAAATAATAAGTCTGAATGTGTTTCCAGGTATGTGGAAATAGAATCTGAATCCTGCCTATCAGTATACTCCAATGAGGATTTATCAATAGAATTTCTAAGAAGAGCAATGGCGAGATTGGAAGAAGTTAAATAATCCAGTCGCAAGATTTCATTGGTGAGCCAACCCAGATCAATGTTTTCGTAGGAATTCCAGACTACAGGTGGATTTAGTTTTTGTAGAAATTTCAGTGCATCTTTAAATGGGACAGAGCAGAAATACTTATTGAATCCTTCGGGTATTAATTCTCCGGGAAAATAGAAGTTGATATAGTTTGTGTTTTGATATTCTGTTTCAATGTTTATTTCATCAAGGCCAATTAAAGTAACAAGCGAAAAATACGATGAAGCTGTTAAACGATCGATTTCTCCATCTTCATAAAAGGTATCTTCAAGAATGGAGAGTAATATGGAGTCACTTAGTTGTGTAATAATTCCGCTATCAAAATAGTCAATATGATAAGCCGTCAGTTGTTTATTTAATACGGCATCAAGAATAAATGTTGAAAATTCCCTTGGAAATTCCTGATAAGATTTGTTTTCACCTTTTGAAAGATCCACAAAGTGTAGAGTGCGGGTCACCGTTCCAGTCCTGTTGCAGCCTCCCAGTATAACAAAAAGGATCAAAGTTGTGACTGCAAAAGTTTTTTTCATATTCAAAACTAATTAAAAGAGTTTCAATTGCCGTGGCAGCAGTTGAAAGGATTTTCTGTGATAAGGAGTAATACCCAGTTTCTTAATTCCTTCACGGTGTGCTGAAGTCGGATACCCTACATTGGTATCCCAACCATATCCCGGGTATTTTTTGTTCAGCGACTTCATATATTCATCTCGATAGGTTTTTGCAAGTATGGAGGCCGCAGCAATAGATAAATATTTGCCATCACCCTTAATGATGCACTCGTGTATGATAGAATCGTAGCTAATAAACCGGTTTCCATCTATTAGAAGAAGTTCAGGTTGCACTGAGAGCTTAGAAATAGCAATATGCATGGCTTTAAAAGAAGCATTCAAAATATTGATTTTATCTATTTCCATATTTGAAACCTCAGCAACTGCCCATGCAATAGAATCATTCTCTACATCTTTTCTAAGAAGATCTCTTTTTTTTAGGGAAAGTTGTTTTGAATCGTTCAGCAATTTATGTTTATAATTTCTGGGGAGTATAACTGCTGCTGCAAAAACCGGCCCGGCAAGGCAACCTCTTCCGGCTTCATCGCATCCTGCCTCCCTTTTGTCTTCTGATAATCTACTTAGTAACACAGATGAAAGATAGAGATTGCCCGATATTTCACAAAATTTTTAATAAAGAACCATACATATACCTTTGCACGATGGAAAATTTTGAAAATCCCTGGAAAATCACCTCCGAAGAAGAGATTTACGATAACCCCTGGATCACTGTAAAAGAATATGGAGTAATCAATCCGGGGGGGGGTAATGGAATTTATGGGAAAGTAAGTTTTAAAAACCTGGCCTTAGGTATCATTCCGATTGATGAATATAATTATACATGGCTTGTCGGGCAATACCGGTTTACGCTAAATCAATATTCCTGGGAAATTCCAATGGGTGGCGGACCGTTGGGTTCGGATCCCATAGCCGCGGCGAAAAGGGAATTGAAAGAAGAAACGGGAATAGAAGCGAAAAAGTGGGAACACATTTTAAACATTCATACTTCAAATTCAGTAACCGACGAATTGGGCCACGTTTACCTTGCATCTGGTCTTTCGTACGGTGAAAATAACCTTGAAGATGCTGAAAGTGACCTCAAAGTCAAAAAAATTGAGTTCCAAGGGGCCTTACAAATGATTGAAGAAGGTATAATTACAGATGCAATTAGCATGGCAGGTTTGTTAAAAGTTGCAAGAATTCTAAATCTATAAAAACCTCTTGCAAAATCTAAAACAACATTACAAATCAAATTTTATTTTGGCCTACCCGATTATGCTCAGCCAGCTTGGGCATACGCTTGTGGGTGTTGCCGATAGCGTGATGGTGGGTCAGTTGGGTTCTGATCCTCTTGCTGCAGCAGCTCTGGGAAATGTTATTTTTCACCTTTTAATGACTTTTGGGATTGGCGTTTCCTATGCCATTACGCCTTTAGTGGCAATGGCTGACGGGGAAGGAAAAATTGAAGACAGCGCTTCAGTACTGAAACACGGGATCCTGATTAATTTTTGCATTGGTCTAATCCTTGT
>CAZONK010000113.1:0-11459 GCA_964581095.1 uncultured Roseivirgaceae bacterium | reverse complement strand
CCCAATGCCTCTTCAATACGGATCTCACTGGGTCGTTTTTCCATTTTAGAATCATCCATCCAGATACGTCCACCTCCTGCACCACAGCAGAATGAATTTTCCTTGCAACGTGGCATATCAACCAATTCAATCCCCATGGCTTCCATCAATTCCCGGGGTGCATCTACTTCACCATTGTATCTGCCGAGATAGCAAGGGTCATGGTACGTGACTTTATAGTTAAGTTTATTATTGAAAGTCAGTTTCCCTTCTTTATATAATTTCAACATTAAGCCCGTGTAGTGGCTGATTGTATATTCACCACCAAATTCAGGATATTCATTCCTTATAGTATTCAGACTATGCGGATCCGTAGTAAATATCTCTTTAAACCTGGAAGTCTCTAGTACTTCAATATTATCTTCAGCAAGCATTTCATATAACCCTTCTTCGCCAACCCTTCGCACATCGTTACCTGCATTTTTTTCGCCATCGTACAATATCCCAAAATCCAATCCTATTTTATTGAAAATATTTGCAACGGATCTGGATAATCCCTGGATACGGGTATCGAATGATGCATAGTCGCCAACGAACCATAAGTACTCCACTTCCTCTTTCCGCGCATCTTTCAGTTTAAAATCAAGTTCCTTAGTCCAGGCAGCACGCATGCGTTCAGACTGCCCGAATGAGTTCCCATAGTCACCAATATTCGCCAGTGTATCCTGAAGCATATCTTCCATTTTACCTTCATCGACGAGAGTTCTACGCAGATTTACAATACTTACAAGATGCTCAATACCTACCGGGCAAGCTTCCACACATGCCATACATGTAGTACACGACCACAAGACATCTTTGGAAATTACACCACCAGCGATTGATTGTGCCGGTTTATGTTCGGCTGTTAGCTTTTGCATAAACCACTCCGATACCCCTCCGGTTGTTTCAGAGTATGTACGCATATCCAGAACCAGGTCACGCGGAGATAATGGCGTTCCTGCTACCTGGGCCGGACAAGCTACATGGCATCGTCCGCATTTCGTACAGGCATCGAATCCCATCAATTCATTCCAGGTAAAATCTTCGATAACCTGATACCCCATCCCCTTCTTCATCTGTTCTTCAGAAACGCCCGGTAATTTTATTCCAGCCATTTCATCCTTAAACATCAGGTTAGCGTAATCCACCAGCATATGCATTGCTTTGGAGTAAGGGATATACGCAATAAAAAACATTACCATTACGGCATGGAGCCACCAGGAATATAAATGCAGGCTATTTGCAGAAGAAGTTAATCCCGCAGCATCAATCAGGCCAGCAATTCCCCACCCAACGGGTGACCATACTTCGAATGCAGGGCGATCGGCAGCAATACGTACACCTTCAATGAAAAAGCCGGTTAAACCAATTAGAATAAGCAACCAGAGAAATATATTATCATCCAGGGAATATCCCTTTCGGTCATATTGTTCAGGCTCCAGGTCACTACGCGTATAATCCAGTTGAGCCGGTTTGCTACTCCTTCTGAACATCATCATAAATAATCCAACAATAAACAGGGCGCCGAAAATATCAAGTATAAATGAAAATCCCAGGTAAAATTTTCCCTGCAAAAGGTGAATGCCAAGAAACCTCAGGAAATCATGGTCCAGTGCCACAATTGCCGTTCCAATCAATAGTACAATAAATCCCCAGAAGATCAACCAGTGGGCGAAACCAGCGTATTTATCACGTTTAAAAACTGTTGAATTCTTAGCCATTATGGCGGCAGCCTTCATGAAGCGTTTTCCAAGATTGTTAAATCTCCCTGAGTCTTTGCCTCGCGAATAATTCTTATATCGTTTCCAAAAACCGTAAACAAATACAGCAATTGTTGCAAACGCGATTACATAAAATGCAATTTGTAAGAATGCCGGAAAATTCCTGAAAATTTCTCTGGTCTCGAGCATGATCTTTAGTTGTTAGGTTAGGTTACTTTTAACAAGAAAAAAACAGGGCCGAACTAATATGCCGACCCTGAATAATTATTATAATTTGCCGGTAAGAGCTGGAACAATATCAAAAAGGTCCGCTACAATACCGTAATGTGCATAGTCAAATATAGGAGCATTGGGATCTGTATTGATGGCGATGATCAATTCAGCATCTTTCATCCCTTCAATATGCTCGGGGGCACCACTAATACCTACAGCGAGGTATAATTTGGGCTTTACCTTTAGTCCTGATTTGCCTACCTGCCTTGTTTTACCAAGCCATTTATTATCAACAATAGGTCTTGAGCAGGAAACAACCCCTCCCATTTTACTTGCCAATTCTTCCATCATAGGCAGGTTTTCATCGTTCTGGATACCGCGGCCAACACTTACAAGTATATCGTGTGCTGTAATATCGACATCGCCTCCTTCTGGTTCAATTAGTGTTTTAAATTCAACTGACAATCCGCTTAAATCAGGAGCGCCTGCATCAACAATCTCAGGAGCACCATCACCTTTTCCTGCGTCTGCAGGAAAGGAACCAGGCAAAACGGAAATGATGCATTTATCACCACTGAATGCTGATTCAACATTCATTTTTCCTCCATATAACTGGCTTACTACTGTTATAGCCCCTCCATCCACAGATATGTCATTTACAAAGGATACAAGTGGGTAATCATGATCTACCGACAATCCAGGTCCAATATCCATTCCCATGGATGTGTAACCAACCAAAATCACTTTAGGTTGATGCTCTGCAACAACAGCACCTATTGCTTTATTGTAAGCCTCGGGGTTGAAGTTAGCCAACTGGGGATCATTTACATAAATAACCTTGTTTGCTTTTCCTAACTGGCCAGCCATGTCTTTTGCATCATTACCTAGTAAAACAGCTACCAATTCACCGCCAAGGGATGAAGCAACTTCTGCTCCCTTGCCCAGCATTTCATACGTCACATCTTCGATCTGACCTTTTATATGTTCTACGATTACAAATACCTGATTCCCCATTATTTTATTCCCTTCTGGTTTAAGATTTCAATTAATTTACCTGCCTGATCTTCTGCATTGCCTTCTAGCATTTCGGCTCCTCCTCCTGATTCCGGTTTAAACATTCTGCTTACACTGGATCCGACATCGACGCCTGCATCTCCACCGCTGATTTCTTCCATTGTTGCCGACTTCATCGCCCTGCGAACCCTTGCAACAGGTACATACCTTGGTGTCTGGCTGGCCGCCTGAATACCAAGAACTACCGGAGTTGTGGTTTCAAATTCAGCAACCATTCCTCCTCCATACTCTTTGTGAACAACCAGTTTATCACCAGATGGGTTAACACCCGTAACCACACTTATATGTGCAGAACCAAGATAATGGGCCAACAATACACCAATTTGGCCATCCCTGTCATCAACGGCTTGTACACCGGTCATAACTACATCATAACCCAGTTCTTTGATGGCGTTTGATAAAGCCCTGGCGGCAACGTGACTTGAAACAGACGACCCAAAATCGCCGGTAACTTTTACAATCTTATCCACTCCTTTCGCAGATGCTGTAAAAAGTGCTTTATCAATATCATCACCATCAAGTGCTATTGCTGTAACCGTAGCACCATGGTTTTCCTGCATTATTAATGCTTCTTCAAGGGCATGATCATCAAATTCATTGAGTTTGTTTTTGAGCCATTCCCTATCCAGTTCCTTTCCCGAAGAATCAATTTCCAGTTCTTCAACCAGGTCTGGTACTTGTTTTATAGGTACAATAATGTTCATAGTACAATTTGTTTTTATTTATTCAATACGTATTAATTTATCAGTATTTTGTCCAATTCGATTTCTTCTTTTATTACACTTAGGTCATTGTTTGCAGGTTTAAACGGAAAATCCCTGAATGTTTCACTTGGTTTATAACTACCATAAGGGCGGGTACAACCTACTTCCCCATCTTCTCCGGGGCATCCATCTGTCATAAAAGGTATACCACTGTCAAGGGATTTAACGATTTCTTCTATAGTATCATTTTCAACACGTAACCCCGATATAGCATCTGCAGTGTCAAACTCAATTGCAGATCGTTCCAGATTATAATGTTCAATCAGGTGCTTGATCAGTTGTATCCTCCTCCAGCGCGTAATCGTTGCTTTGGGCCAGTTACCCATTCGGGAATCGGGCTCCGGGTTAAATGAAAACAGGTAAGGGAATATTTGATTTTCCACCAACCGGTAAAACATATCTACCATTTCCCTGTCCGTTTCACCAAGGCCCACAACCGTATGAATATTTACCTTCCATGGGCCAAATATATCCCTGGACGAATTGATAATATCCCAATAATTATCCCATTTTAATGAACCATTGGGCACATCCGTCCGTCTGTCAAAAAAGACCCTTTCCGATACCGCATCCAACCCTACGCCAATCATATCCACGCCCAGGTCTTTATACTCCTGCAAGCGTTCCCTGTTGAGAACCGGAGGTGCAACAAGTATTGACAATGGAGTATCTACTTTTTCCACGATTCTTTTAGTAATTTCCAATGTATCTTTATGTGAGCTACCATGCGTTACCTGCGAAATACAGAGGCGGGTCATTTTTGGTGCATGTTGTGCCATCCGGTCCACTAATTCATCCGTATCGACCAAAGGCCACTCTACGCGAATAAACGATTTCTCTTCATACGTTCCCGGGCGGGTACGGGCAAGTCCACAATAACCACAATCGGCCAAACAACCATTTTCATAGTTCAATAGTATATTGATTCCACCAAAATCAAAATCCCTCGAAAACCTTCCGGATTGCATTCGAAGTGCCATGGCGCTTGCTGCACTTATCCTTACATGATCAGGGCTTACCTTCTGTTCAATCTTTTCTTCCTCAATTGTCTCTAATGGTATCATTCTAATTAATTACAGGTGATTGTTGTTCAGTGACTGGATTAATTAAATCGCTTTTATTCTTCTCTACCTTATCCTCATCGGGATAGTAACAGGAACCCTGGTATGTATATCGATTGGCTGCAAGTGCACGCTGTCCGGCAAGCCAAATCGCATCCACAATATCATTTGCAGATAAGTTATGGTGACCTCCTCCTGTACTTTTGATCTGCCTGTTTACAACTTTCTCAATATGTACTTTGTCCAATGGGCCCCATTTCAATTTTGTTTCTATCAAAGCAAGTAATTCCGCCTGATCGAAAAAATCGCCGGTGATCATAACACTCTTTATCGTTTCCCCTTTAAGTCCAATGTAAGTACGTAACAGTCCCGCTGGAGTCTTTTTCAGGCTCATACCTGTCATGTCATCCTGGGGAGAATGTTGATAAATCCAGTCTTCAGATAAATACCTTGATTTTTCCAGATTATTAATCTGTGTTTGCTCTTCAGAAAATACCGGAATTTCATCAAAGGAAATTTTAAACTGCTTTTCAAATGCTTTTTTAATTGAATCAATTACTTCTTCAAGTGAAATATATTTTCCTGTTTCACGTCGAATAGTAGTAATTCTTTGTTCTACAGTACTTATCTTTTTTTTATCAGAATATTTTTGAATAGGTATTTTCAACACCTTTAACATATCCTCAATATTCAAATCAACCAGGAGGCTTGTGTGGAATTGAATGGCTCCTTCAGGGCTTACATGAACACCCAACCCGGCAATTTTCTTTCCATTAACTTCCAGATCATTTTTTGACCGGAAGGATGCTTCAACCCCCAGGGTAGAAAGTGCATCAATAATGGGTTTGGAGAAGAGGGTATAGAGCTCACGAATATTTTGCCATTTAAATTCTTTTGATGATGTTGCCAGGCATATACCAAGTTGTGATTCACCCATTATAATGGCGCCACCTCCGGTAAGACGACGGCCATAATCGAATCCAAGTGCTTTGCAGGCTTCAATATCAATTTCGGCCTTGATGTCCTGAAACCTTCCTGCAAGTGCACTATAATTTTTATAAGTGTATAATCGAAGTGTAGCAGGGTATTTATTACTCTCATCCATCTGCTGATTCATCAAAAACTCATCAGTAGCAAGACCGTAGGATGCGGTAACTTTCTCTTCTTGTATGGTACGCCAGGTTTTCAATTATCCAATGTGCTTTAAATCTAATCTATCCCACACGAACAGGAATCTTCATAAAATGCAGGTTTTAACCCCATTGATTCTGCAAGCTCAATTATTCCTTCCGCGGGATAAGCAATCCCATTTAACCCCGCTTCCACGGCAGCCAGGTCAACAACTTTTTTATACTCCCCAACAGGACGTGCACAACCAACAAGTATATTTGATTCAGGCATTGCTATCCTTGATTTCTGAAAAAATAATTCAACTTCATCTGTGGGTGGTGGATCAACCCCCTGCATTGGGGTATCGTGCAATGGGGTTAATATCACCAGGATCAAAGCATGGACATCATACTTTTTAATCATGTCCAATGCCGTGTATTCTCCAAGCATTTGTCCATAATGCAATCCAAGAATGATATGAGGACGAATACTCAATTTGTAATCAGTTAAAATGTTAAGGGAATCATCAAAATCATCAATTGTAAGATCTAGATGGTACACTTTTTTAATTGTTTCATTGGATCCAATGATATCCAACGCCACACCATCTACCCCTGCACGTTTCAATCCTTCAGCCATTTCTTCATCAACCAGTCCCGTGTGCATGATAACCTTCAAACCGAGTTCCTGCTTGATCCTGGTAATATCTTCCATATGCTTTAAAAAAGGAACTTGCCCATTTCGTTTGGAACCGCCACTGATTAACACAGATTCAGTACCTTTTTCAGCCAGATTTTTACACATTTTAAACAACCCTTCATGGTTATCAAGTGGAATCATCGGATCCAGGATTTTGGTGTCGCAATGATCACAATCCAGTGCGCAGGCATTTCCTGTGATGCTTATTGGAAGAAATGCATTGGTTTTTTTTTGTTCAAACCCTTTTATATTATAGGATTTCAGGCCTGGTGCATAAAATTTTATATCATCAGAAAAGTTTGCCTTCCTGGTAGCAAAAGCCTGTTCTTTTAATGATTGTTCTGCTACTAATGCGCTATCCATCCTTTTTCATCAAATTTTTTCAATTCAGATTCAAACCAATCTGTGATAGCTTCCTCTCCTGAAATCAATGATCCAATTTCTTCTTCAATGTTTGTTAACTCCATCTCGATCAACCAACCGTGTTGGTACGGATCCGTATTGATAAGCCGTGGATTTTCCAATACTTCATTATTAATAGCTAAAATCTTACCGGAAAGAGGTGCTTTCAAAGGTCCGACGTGTTTTTCGGCTTCCACCGTACCAAACCCGATCCCCTTATTAATGTTAGTACCTGATGGATCTATTTGCAGGGCTACAAATGAACCGCTTGTTTCCTGGATGAGGGGGCTCATTCCCACCATCGCTATATTATCTTTTATGTCAATCCAAAAATGATTCTCCGGATCATAATATAAATCTGTCCTAACCTCGTACTTATCAATTTTTTTCATTTTATCTACGTGTTAAGTGATTAACCAAGCGCTTCAACCATCAATTCCGCTATGTCTTTTACTACCAGCTTACCTTCATTCCCTGTTGATTTAACCGCATCTTCAAACCTTGAAACTTCGTATGGGCAGCATACAGCCAGCACATCGGCTCCTGTTTCCACAGCTTCTTTCACCCTGTTTTCAGATAACCTTTCGTTAACATGATCAGACATAAATCCATCCAGCCACATTCCACCACCGCCACCACCGCAGCAGTAACTTTGTTCTTTGCATCTTCCCATTTCAATCAATTCCACACCCGGAATTCCGTTCAGAATTGAACGGGGAGCTTCATATTCGCCATTATGCCGTCCCAGATAACATGGGTCATGAAATGTGACTTTATAATTGAGTTTATTTTTGAAATCAAGCTTGTTTAAAAGCGGAGCTAAATACGTTGTATAATGAACTACATCATAGTCTCCTCCGTATTTGGGATACTCTTTTCTTAGGGCATTCAATGCATGCGGATCGGTAACCAGGATTTGCTTGAATTTATATTTACTTAATGTATTGATATTCTCTTCAGCAAACTCCTCAAATAAACCCGTTTCTCCGGCTATACGCTGAGAATCGCAGGAACATTTCTCCTCGGTACCTAAAACACCGAAATCAGCATTGAGGATGTTCAATATTTTTGCCAAAGCACCACTGGCGTCTTTACCCCGTTGATGATATGCAGGATAACATTCTACAAACCACAGCAAATCGGTTTGTTTCTTTTCCTTCATTATAGGAACATCAGATCCGGTTTCGTTGATCCAGTCGGCCCGCTTGCGTTGAGACTCCCCAAGCGGGTTGCCATATTCAAATGTATTTTCAAAAGCTTCCTGTAGCTCTTCGGGAACATTTGCTTCCATTACCGCTTCCTCCCGGATAGCCGGCATTATTTTAATCATGTCCACCTCTTTCGGGCAAACGCGGAGGCAATTCATACACGATGTACATTGCCACAAATCATCACTTGTAAACAGGTCTTCACCTATTTGCAATTTTCTGAATATTCTTAATGGGCCATAATCTCCAACATTATCCACTGGGCATACAGGAACACATTGACCGCATTGGTAGCACCAACCCATGGATTCTGCCCCGGCAACATCCGTAACCTTATCCAGTGCGGTGGTATCGTAGTCAAATAAGACGCGTTGTTCGAACATTCGATTCCAATCCGCGCTTAATTCTATACCATCAACTACGGCCTTTTCTTTTTCAATTATTTGGTCTTTATCTATTGGCATAATCCTTTAAATAATTTCTTTTTATCAATTAATATTTTCTATCAAGCAACTTTAAGCTGATAAATCCCCAAAATTCTTTTCGAGAATTCAACCAGGCCCGGCATTACTTTATTAAACTCCTTAGTCATTCGCATCCTCAGGATGGTATAAGCATAAATAATATACACGCAGGTAAGATATACATCCGTTGCAAACAGTGATCGACTGATAAACTGAAACCCTGCAAATTCCGCCACAGAATGTACAAATGCCACTCCTTTTCCTACTTTCATATACACTTCGCCTTCAGATTTACCTTCAAGGTCAAACCCTTCTGAAGTAACCAGGGGAATTGCCCCGGTTTTATTTTTCGGGTCCCACATCCACCTGCCCCAAAGCCAATACTTGTTGGGATATGTATAGTGCAGCAATTCACCTGCAAGGTCAAATTTTATACTTTTATCAATTTCGCCGAGCTCATCAAAAAACTTTTGAAAGCGGATTTCTATCTTATCCGACCCATGTAACAAATCTTTGATATAGCCCTTCATTTCACTCTTTTCTACCTTTTTAAAAATAGAAGATACGTTTCTACGTGTTGAAAAAATAATTCTGAAAATCTCATCAAGGTCATCATCTTCCAACTTTTCTATATTTTCTGTATTTAATTTTTCTTTAAAAAAATCACTTTTCAACTGCAACTCATTAGCAATCCTGATCAAATCATCTTCTCCCACTTTTTCCATGGTCTCTTTCATAAATTCCTTGGCAGTTTCAAGATCAATAAGTTCACTCATCAGAAACAGGCTTTTATGCCGGAACAGCAACGTTACGAACAGATGCAATGGACTTCATTACTGAAGCACCGGCTGCAGAAATACAGTCTTCAAGATCTGAAGGCCCCGTACATGCACCGGCCGCAAAAACACCGGGTACTTCTGTAGCCACAGTATTTAATGCGCCCCCGGTAGTCTCAATAAAATTATATTTGTTTTTCTTTAGACCGAATATATCCGCGACCTTCTTCGTTCCTTCGCTGGGCTCCATTCCTACAGCCAGGATAACCATATCCATTGGTATTTCCATTGGCCTTCGCATGGTGGTGTCCTCTCCTTTTACAATCAGACTATCACCTTTCTTGATAATTTCCGTTGCCATACCCTTTACGTAATTCACTTTATGCTTTTCCTGGGCCGGCCAGTAGATTTCATTTTCCCAATAACCATACATTCGCATGTCAATATAGAAAATAAACACTTTGCAATCGGGCAACATCTCGCGTATCTCAATGGCTTGTTTTGAAGAAATTCCACAGCAAACTTTTGAACAATACTCATTCCCAATTTGCCTGTCACGGGATCCTACACATTGTATAAAACATAACCGTTTAGGTTTTTCACCATTGGAAGGACGAACAAAATCACCTGATTTGAGCATCTTTTCAGCATCTACAAGCGTAATTACATCATCATGCTCGTAATAACCATATTTCTGTGTTTCCCTTCCCGGATCAAAGTGTGTAAAACCCGTACTCACAATTACAGCACCAGCTTCAATTGTTATCTCACTACCATTCTTATTAGCCAGTACTTTAAACCCTCCCAGCGCTCCTTCTGAACCAATAACTTCCGTATTGAGATGTACCTCAATATTTGGGTTATTTTCAACTGCCCCGGTCATTTCTGCAATTGCTTCACCCGCATCCCGCATATCGGGTGTGAGTGCTGCATATCCACTTGCATCGGGAGTACCTCCCAATCTTTCCCTTTTTTCAATTATGATTGCTTTGTAACCAAGGTCCGCTATTCCCTTAGCAGCTTCCAGACCGGTAGGGCCTGCACCAATTACTAGAATACTTTCGTTTGCCATTTTATAGGATCATTAAATAATTATAATTCGATTTTCTTAATTTCAATTATTTTGCGTCTTCCCAGGTCATAAATTCCTTTTCGCCGCTTTTTATTTTATTAACTTCCGTCTGGAATTCAGCCCACTTCTCTTCCCAGTCAATTCCCAGTTTTTCAAGAAATGGTTTATTGTTTGTGTTGTGCCAATGCAATTGAAGTACTTTGTATGGATGAGCTCCCATTGCAAGCGCAGCCATTTGCGAATCTGCCATTACCGGTAATCCAACCTTACGGTCATGTGCTTTCCCTGCAAATTGACTTTGGTCAAGTGTGGTTACACATCCTGTATCATGCGTAACGGTAACATCGGGATTTGCTTCTTCTATCATCACTTCAATTTTCCTTTGTATTGCAAATGACCTTGAAAAGTCCCTTGAGACAAGTATATGGCGGAAACCAAATCCACAGCAATCGAACCAGGTTGAATAATCCCCCACGTTCACCCCTAGCGCCTGAAGTGTGCCTGTAACAATTGCCGTCCGCTGGCCTCCATAGATTTCACTATCATAAATCGCATCTTCTTCAATCAATTTGTGATAATGACATGCCGGATGCACAGTAGCAGTTATATTACTCATGTCGATAACCTGGCGCTCAGCCCACCGGTCTTTCAGTGCCAATACCCATTCGCTGTAGTGGACAATTTCCTCAGGAATCACAAATGGTTTCCCTAACCGCTCCATAATTTTCTTCACCTTTCTTCTTAGTTCCGGTTGATGAACCAGGGCGTGGCGCACCTCTTTATAGTGGCCAAAACTTGTACCGCAATGAATCAATGGGAAATAACCCACTTCATATGCTGATGCAAAATTTCGTAAAGCCACTGCAGCTTGTGC
>CAZONK010000112.1:0-11484 GCA_964581095.1 uncultured Roseivirgaceae bacterium | reverse complement strand
AGATAAAATGCCCTTTTCATCCAGTATTTTTGCCGCGGCCGGGGAAGGATGTCCTGTCGCGTATCCCGGTTCACCCGATGGAACTTGAAGACCCTCTTTATCCACAGGATCAGGTTGCGATGGTGCGGGTCCTTCTGCAAGCTCAATTTTACAAATTAAATCACCTATCTGTAGCGTATCACCATCTCCTGCCACTACACGTAATATTCCTGTACCTTCTGCCGGTAATTCAAAGGTTGCCTTGTCAGAATCAATTTCAGCAATGATCTCATCCAACGCTACAAAATCACCATCGGCTTTTGTCCATGATGAAATCGAAACTTCAGTAATAGATTCACCCACCTCGGGGACTTTCATTTCAATTACTTCCCCTGTTTTTTTAGGTTCACCGGCATTTTCTATTACTTTTTCAACATTCTTTTCAGTGCTTTCACTTTCTCCTTTGACTGAATCATCAATTACACATATTACACCACCAATTTCAATTGTATCGCCTTCCCGGGCCTTTATTGTTAATTTTCCTGCTGCTTCCGCGGGTAACTCAAAAGTGGCCTTTTCTGATTCGAGTTCACAAATCACCTCGTCCATTTCCACTTGATCGCCATCGTTTTTTAGCCACGAAGCAATCGTTACTTCAGTTATTGACTCACCTACTTGTGGTACTTTAATTTCCAAACTCATAATATCTGAATTAAATTATTTTTTGTCTATCGTTATGCAAATGCGGTTTCAATAATTTCTTTTTGTTCTAACGCATGTACCCCCGAATATCCTGTTGCCGCCGATGCGCTGGCTTTTCTTGATATTAGTTTTGCCTTTCCACTAAGGCCACCAACCATTCGATCCAGGAATGACCAATACCCCATGTTAGCCGGTTCCTCCTGGATCCAGTAAACTTCGGGATTCTTATATTTTGCAATTTCGTCCTCAATCTGTAGCTCGGGGAAAGGAAATAATTGTTCAATTCTGATAATCGCAATATCCTTTCGCTTTTTGCTCTCCTGCTCTTCGAGAAGGTCATAATAGATTTTGCCATTGCATACTAATACTCTCTTGACCTTTGTTTTTGTTACATAATTATCAGGTATTACTTCCCTGAATTTCCCCTTGATAAACTCTGAAAGTGGAGAGAAAACCCGGGGATGGCGTAGCAAAGACTTTGGTGCCATAACAATCAATGGTTTTCGGAACGACCATGCTAGTTGCCGGCGTATCAAATGGAAAAAATTAGACGGCTCTGTAACATTTGCTACAACAATATTGAAGTCGGCTGCAAGCTGTAGAAACCGTTCCGGTCTGGCATTTGAATGTTCAGGTCCTTGTCCTTCATAACCATGGGGCAACAGAAGGACCAATCCATTCATCCTTTGCCACTTTGTTTCGGAAGGAATCAGAAACTGATCAATTATTACCTGGGTACCGTTTGAAAAGTCACCAAATTGTGCTTCCCAAATAGTAAGTGCATTGGGATTTGCCATGGCATAACCAAATTCAAATCCTAAAACAGCAAACTCGGATAATAGTGAATTATATATTTCAAAAGTGCCTTGTTTTTCATCAACGGTGTCCAAACTATTGTACGACTCGTTTGTATCGGCATCGCGAAGCACGGCATGCCTATGTGAGAAAGTACCACGCTGTACATCCTGCCCGCTCATACGTACAATATGCCCGTCAAGTAAAATCGAACCATAGGCAAGCAATTCAGCCGCAGCCCAATTAAGCTTTTTATCCGTAAAAAACATTGCTTTGCGCTGGCTGATAGTCTTTTCAATTTGCCTGATCGGTTTAAATCCTTTCGGAATGGTAATCAGGCTATCTGCTACTTTGTCAATTATTTTTTGCGATATTCCTGTTTCCGGTGATCGATCAAAGTCAGCTGGATTAGACCTCCTAAGTTCTTTCCATTCCTTCTCAAGCGGTTGGTATTTGTACGGAAGTGGCTTCTGTTTTACCATATTAAGGCGATCCTGAAGTAGTTTTCGAAAATCTTTATCCATTGATTTAGCGAGCTCTGCATCCACATCGCCTCTGGATATCAACGTTTGATTATACACCTCCCTGGGATTGGGGTGTTTTGATATTATATTGTAAAGCGATGGTTGGGTAAATTTTGGTTCATCACTTTCATTGTGCCCATGCCTGCGATAACAAACCATGTCAATAAAAACATCGCGATTGAATTTTGTTCTGAAATCAACAGCAAACTGAACACAAAATACGACAGCTTCGGGGTCATCCCCATTTACATGAAGCACGGGGGCATCTACTACTTTGGCAACATCAGTACAATAAATGCTTGAGCGTGCGTCATCAAAATCAGTGGTAAATCCCACCTGGTTATTAATCACAAAATGAATGGTCCCCCCGGTATAATACCCGGGTAATTTCGACATTTGAATAAGCTCGTATCCGATACCCTGACCTGCAACTGCTGCATCACCATGGATCAATACGGGTAGTACTTTTTCATAGTCTTTGTCATATTGTGCATCGGCTTTGGCTCGGGCAAAACCTTCAACTACTGCATTTACAGCCTCCAGATGCGAAGGATTTGGCGTCAATTTCAGATCGATTATTTTTTTGGCTGGGGTAGTTACCTGGCTGGAATACCCCATGTGATATTTCACATCTCCATCGCCCATTGTTAAATCAGGTTCTGCGGTACCCTCAAACTCACTAAATATTTGTTCGTAGGTTTTGCCCATTATGTTTGCCAGCACATTTAACCTTCCCCGATGGGCCATTCCCAGGACCACCTCTTTCACACCCAGATCAGCAGCCCTGTTTATAATTGCATCAATTGCTGCAATGGTGGTTTCTCCTCCTTCAAGTGAAAACCGCTTTTGCCCCATGTATTTTGTGTGAAGGAAATTTTCGAATACAACAGCCTCATTTATTTTTTTGAAAATCTGCCTTTTCTCTTCCACACTTGGATTAAAATGTAAGGAATCATATTCGATTTTAGTCCGTATCCATTTCAAAACATCAGGTTCACGGATGTACATATATTCAAACCCTATTGTTCCGGCATATACTGTTTTCAATGCCGAAATAATTTTTTTCAGCGAGACCTTTCCAATACCAATTTCTTTGCCTACCTCAAACTCTGTTTCAAGGTCTTCTTCTGACAAACCGTGATCCGATAAGGTAAGTAATGCTTTGCGGTCTTTTCGTTTCCTGACAGGGTTGGTGTTCGATTCCAGATGACCCCTGGTTCGCCATGCATGAATTAAATTTCTAACCTTTGTCTCTTTCAGCGACTCTTTACCCGACACGGGGCCATCCTCACCAAACTTTTGCTGCGAAAATTCAAATCCCTCAAAGAATTTCTGCCAGCTATCATCTACTGATTCAGGTTCGGAGAGGTACGATTTATATAGTTCATCTATGTATGCACCATGTGCATTAGATATATAGGAATATTTATCCATCATTTCACCAGTTTACACTCAAATGTATGGATATTAAATAAATTTTAATAATTGCTTAAGCGGTTTTCCGAATTCTTCTGATTTATAGCTCTCTAACTATCTTTTTTTATTCGTTAAATTTAAAAATATGATTCAATATGAAGTTATAGATTCAATAAGTCCCTGAATTATACAAATTAATTGGATGGTTCTTTATATATTACAAGTTCGACCACCTAATAATTAGCATTATCTGCCATGCTTGTACATTCATCTTTAAATAGATCCAATTATGAAAAAGGCGAAATCATTTAAATATCCAGGTAAATTAACTACCACAAATGGGAATACTTTGGTGTGCGAAACCGAAACATTGATTTCTGAAGCTGGAATATTTTTCCCGATAACCCCATCTACCGAAATGGGGGAAATTTTTCAAGCCAACTATGCAAAAGGGAAGTTGAATGCTTTTGGTAAGTCTTTGACGGCAATAGAGACTGAAGGGGAACATTCGGCACAAGGTGGGGCAATCGCAATGTCGGTTACGGGCAAAAGAACTGTAAACTTTACTTCGGGCCAGGGAATGGTTTATGGTGTTGAACAATATTATCATGCCCCTGGTAAATTGAGTACAATGGTACTTGAAGTTGGAGCCAGGGCACTAACCAAACACGCGCTGAATGTGCATTGTGGGCACGATGATGTTTACGCTGTACTTGACACATGTTGGACACTACTTTTTGCAAAGGGTGCACAACAAGCTGCCGACCAGGCAATCATTTTGAGAAAAGTAAATGAAATATGCCTTAATCCCGGGATTAACGCTATGGACGGGTTTTTGACCACACATCTTGAGCGAACCTTTCTTGAGCCAGAAGCAGCATTGATCCGCGAATTTCTAGGTAAACCTGAAGACATGATTGACACACCTTCTGAAGGGCAAAAGGTACTATTTGGTACTAAAAGAAGAAGGGTCCCGAAAATGATTGATCTTGAAAATCCCGTACTTCTGGGCCCGGTTCAAAATCAGGAACATTATATGAATGGCGTAGCAGCAAGGCGGAATAATTTCTCAGAATATATTCTGCCTGTACTTGAAAAGACATATGAAGAATTTTACGGGTTAACAGGGAGATCGTACGGGTTGATTTCCGAGTATAATACAGAAAATGCAGATACAGTATTTATTGCCCTCGGTTCTGCAGTTGAGAATATTGAAGCTGTGGTTGACTATCTGAAAGAAACAAGAAACGAAGAAGTAGGCGTAATTCATGTAAATGTAATTCGGCCATTTCCCGAAGCTGCAATTGTAAAAGCACTGAAAGGAAAGAAAAATGTAATAATTCTCGAAAGAACAGATGAACCACTTACGGGAGATAATCCATTAACCAAAGAAGTAAAAACAACATTAAACAAAGCCTACGAACATTTCAATACCGGTGCACATTCGCATCTTGATGGTATCGACCCGGTAAATCAGATGCTGACAATATTTTCAGGATCTTATGGACTCGGTTCAAGGGACTTCCGACCCGAAGGAATCATTGGGGCCTATGATTTTGCACTTAACCGGATATCAAGAACGGATGGTAAAAAAGCCTCGGACGGAGAGCGTTTTTTCTTTGTTGGGATCGACCATCCCTATTCAGTTATTTCTGAAGAAACCCCATCCTGCCTGCCTGCCAACTCCATTGCGATCCGTTTCCATTCCATTGGTGGCTGGGGGATGATCACTACCGGGAAAAACCTGGGAGCGATTCTAGGTGATTTTTCAAAGTATGTTGCAAAGAGGGACAACATTTTAACGGAGTCAGGAGAACCAAAAGAAATCGTTCATATTAGTGCGAATCCTAAATATGGATCTGAGAAAAAAGGAGCTCCAACAAATTATTTTCTCGTTGCTGCTAAAGAACGCGTACGCGTAAATTGTGATTTGCAACATGTAAATGTTGTTTTGTGCTGCGATCCAAAAGCATTTCTGCATACAAATCCCCTGATCGGACTTGAAGAAGGAGGGGCATTCGTTTGGGAATCTAGCGAAAAAACAGATAAAAATGCCTGGCAACGAATTCCAAAAAAATTCAGACAGGAAATAATCGATAAAAAAATAAAGGTTTACCTGTTAAATGGTTTTGAAATAGCAAAAAGTGCAACCGGCAGGGAAGACCTCCAGACACGAATGCAAGGGAACTCTTTCCTGGGATCATTTTTCAGGGTTTCAAGTTTCCTCAAAGACTACAAAATACAGGATGAGGAATTCCTGAAAACGGTACGTGCACAATACGATAAAAAATTCGGAAGGTTTGGTGAAAAAGTAGTAGAGTCCAATATGACAGTAATGCAGGCTGGATTTGAAAATGTCCGTCAATTAAAATATGGAGATGCTGATGCACCCGACACATCACATTTTATAGGTACCGTCATAAATCCCTCGCCGGAAAAACCATCTTCAAATGGAAGCAACGGCAAGGCTCCACTATTCAAAATGTCTACTTTTGATAACGAATTCCGTTCGGGTTTAGGTTATCACCAACCGGCCAGTGCACTTGCATCCGTGGGTTTGATGGCTGCAGCTACCGGTACTACCGCTGGAAAATATGTTGCGAGGAGGCAAATTCCAGTTTTCCTGGCTGAAAATTGTACGCAGTGCATGGAATGTATGGTGGCTTGCCCGGATTCGGCGATGCCAAGTACAGCGCAAGATATCTCTTCCATTTTGTACACAACAATCCGGAATTACATTTCTGATAATGAAGCTCGAAATGAGCTGATCAAAAATGTGGAACAAATTGAATCCAATGTGCGTAATCGCATGCTTGAACTATCCGAAGATCGTGAAAACGAAACTTTGTTCGGGGATGTTGTAATGGAGCAGGTTCGTAAAACTTCATTCGAAAAGGTCACGAAACAATCAATCGAGGAACTGGACGCTGTAATACATGTTTTACCTATTGCCTATCAGAAAACAAAAGCCATCTTCGGTGGAAAAGAAAAAAAGGAGAGTGGATCGGGAGGCGTATTTGGAATATTTATCAACGACCTATGCAAAGGCTGTGCAGCATGCGTTGAAGCCTGTGGAAAGCACGAAGCACTACGAATGGAGTCAGAATCTGAACAAATGCATGCTGATTACAAATCGGCTACCTCGTTTTTAAATTTGTTGCGGGATACACCTGAAAAATACCTGGGTTTATACAATGACCAGTCACCCCAGGAATCCAAAGCAGCAACGCTTAAAATGCACCTGATGATCCAATCGAAATACCAGTCGTTTGCAGCGGGAGATGGTGCCTGTGCCGGTTGTGGTGAAAAAACAGTTTTAAAATCTGTTTCCACCCTTACTGAATCACTTATGAAGCCGATATTTACTGCAAAAGCAGAAAGGCTTTATCTGAAAGCTGATGAAATAGATAAAAATGGTGAAAGAATCCTCAATGCCTGGGAGAAATCAGACCCAGACGGCTACAAAGCATTTAAAAGAACTGTACTGCATGTACTGGCGGGTATGGGGGCCGAAAATAAAGATACTGTTGAAGCCATTATTACCGAGAAATTCAATGATGGAAATAAGGGTATTGTTAAATACCTGACACAAACAATACGTACGGATGCTGAAAAGCATGTGCACTCCCAAACAATAGAAGGAATGACACCAGACGGCATGAATGTAATGGCTATGACAGCCCATACTGGATGCAATACCGTTTATGGGTCAACACCTCCTAACAACCCCCATTTGTATCCATGGATGAATTCACTTTTTCAGGATGGGGCTACGATCGGTTGGATAATTGGTGAAAGTTTCATTCGTGATCATGCCACATTATCTGTTATACCCGAACGATTGACTGATATTCTGCTTGATCCCAATGATCCTTCATTTACGGAAGATCATTACTTTAAATTCACCCATTTTACAGACACGTTAATGACCGATGATGAAATCATGGAATTACCAAAAGTCTGGGCAGTAGGCGGCGATGGCGGCATGGGTGACATAGGATTTCAAAATGTATCCAAAGCTATACTTCAGAACAGGCCAAATATTAAAATGCTGCTGATGGACACACAGGTATATTCGAACACCGGAGGACAAAACTCGGATTCTTCCGTATTGGCCGGCGGATTTGATATGAACCAGGCTGGAGCAGCTACAGGTGGTAAACTCACTGAGAAAAAATCCGTAGCCGAAGCATTCCTGGGTGGGCATGGGTCACCCTATGTGGCACAGGTTTCAATGGCAAACGCCAGTAATCTTTATAAGTCCATCCTTGATGGCCTCACATACCGTGGAACAGCATTTATCCAGGCATTTACAACTTGTCAGCCCGAACACGGTGTTCCGGACCACGCGGCCCAGGTGCAAGCTCAAAACATACGCGATTCGAGGGGAATGCCTGAATTTGTATTTAATCCTCAGCTTGGAGAATCGTACCAGGAAGCCCTGAATATAAAAGCAAACCCCGGTTACGATCGTGACTGGTTCAACAAACTAGAACCTGTAAACAAAAAAAGGTATCAATATACGGTTGCCCATTGGGCATTTTCTGAAGCCCGGTTCCGGCTTCACCATAAAATAGTGAAAGAAGAACAAGTAGAAGTCATGGTTCGTCTGGAAGATCTATTGAAACTGGTGACGATGGATGATATTATTCATCACCGGTACAGTGATAAAAATCATCGGGCATTTATCCCCGATTTCGAAGTGTTCACTATAAATTATGATAAAGATGGAAATGAAGAATATCATATCTTGTCTCGACAGATGGTGATCTTTTGTGTGGAAAGAAGAAAAGCCTGGAGGATGCTACAAAGCAGGGCGGGTATTGAAAACAAGGATTATATTGACCAAAAAGATATTCTCAAGGGGATAGATAGTGGCGAATCAACAGTGGACGAGGTACTTCGACCTGAACCGGTTATAACCTGATTTCAATTATGGATAAAGACCAGTTCCGTAACCTTGCCCAAAGCGGAGACTTCATTCCCGGTATTTACAATTATTGCGACCGGTGGTGTGAGAAGTGCCCGTTAACTTCAAAATGCCTTACCTATGCAACTTCTGAAGAAGATTCTGATCCTGAATCAAAGGATATTACCAATGCAGCATTCTGGAATAAAATTGGTGAAATGTTTAAAATCACGATGGAAATGATTCGGGAAGATGCCGATAGATTGGGTATCGATCTCACAATTTCGGAGAAGGAATCGAAGGAATTCGAATCGCATAGAAAAGCAATAAAATCTACTGCAGAAAAAGAGATTTGTGCGCAACAGTCAAAACAATATATTGAAATTACCAAAAAATGGTTCGAAAATTCAGAATCGATATTTAAGGATAAGGGAATACAACTTGAAGGTGATTTTTCGATGGGGATTCCGGGTTCTGATCCCGAACAGGAATTAAATATGTTATCCGACTCTACCGATGTGGTCCGTTGGTACCAGCATCAAATCTATGTTAAAATCATGCGGGCGTTGCAAGGTGCACTGGAAGATAGATTTGATAAGGAAGATTTGGATGAATTTCCAAATGATTCAGACGGATCTGCAAAAGTGGCCCTGATTGGAATTGACCGTTCCATTGGAGCATGGGGTTACCTGATGGAAAATTTACCCGGAAATTCAGACGATATCCTTGATATGCTTGTCGTGCTTGAGCAACTTCGCAAAAATGTGGAAAAAAAATTTCCCCAAGCACGAAGTTTTGTGCGGGTTGGATTTGATGATGTGAAGCAGAAATAATTCTTTAAATGCAAGTGATGTTTTGGTAAGCAAATGTTATGGCTCTACAATCAAATACCCAAACTTTCTCACTCTTTCTTCATGTACTTTTTTAGCTCTTGCCAAAATATATTTATAAGCTGGTTTATCCCAAATGAATTCAAAAACCTTTACATTTTTCAGATTGTTATATGTCCATAAGCCAGTGTATTTGTTTCGTACACTTGCTGAATCTACTAAACTTAACGCCTCCTCTTTCATATCGAGTAAAGAATAGGTAAATATGTCTTTATTGAGACCTAAAGCCTCTTTTTTCTTGCCATTAAATGCCAGTACCCAAGCTCTCCATGGTTCAAACCCCCCAGGACTTATTTGTTGCAATTTCCCATTTAATCGTTCTGTTTCATCTTTATCATTATCGTACATGGCTAGTATGAGTATCCAAATATTAGCACTTAAATTAGTGTTATCAATCTCCAGTATTTTTATACATTCTTCTCTTCCTTTCTCTAACATACCATTCCGTATTAAAAACTTAGCAAGTTGACTTCTAACATAAATATTCAGTGGATCTAATAATAATATTTTGCTATTTATGGTAATGGCATTGTCATGCAGACCAATCTCACCAAAAACCTCGGCAATTACATTATTAATGATTGTATTAGTAGAATCTATTACATAAGCTCTTTTAAGATAGTAAAATGCACTATCCAGATTAAAGTTGCTATCTGTATCAGTATAGGCCAACCCTTTTATGGCCAAAACGTATGCGGAGTTAGGGTTAATTTTATAGCCAATATTGATGATACTATCTCTCTTTATGTCATACTTAATATCCCCATAGAGATTGGCATACGAGTCATATAAATCTGCCAGACCAGCGTATGCTTCAGTATATGCTGAGTCAATGGAGATTGCCTTCAAAAACATTTTCTCAGATTGTACGAAATATGTCTTCTTGCCACCAACTGTAGCGCTCTTACCGCTTATGGCAAAATTACTCCAGTGAAAATATACTCCTTTTAAATAATATTCATAGGCTTGAGGATCTACGCTGTAACCAATTTTTATATTCTCAATTTCTTTTAGCGAAAGTTCGCTTCTCAACGAGCCGGCAATGCTTTGTGCCACTTCATCAATAATGGCAAATATATCAGCAGCATCACGATCATACTTTTTTGACCAAATGTGGGTATCAGTCTCTACATCAATCAGCTGGGCGGTTATCCTTAATTTATCACCTATTTTGCTTACACTTCCTTCCAGTACTGTCTTTACCTTCAAAGTTTCGCCAATAACTTTGGTGGTCAGCCCCTTTCCTTTAAATGAGAAGGAGGATGTTTTACCGGTTACCTGCATGCCCTTTACCTTCGCCAGAACATTAAGTATCTCATCGGCCATGCCATCACCCAGCCATTCCTGGTCGCCATTGGGTGATTGATCATCAAATGCCAGTACCGCTATCGTTATATCTTCCGCTTCTGCAACTGGTGAATTAAAGAATTGTGTGTAACCCCAGTACAAAAGGAAGGCAGAGATGAAAACTGCCAAAGCCAAATAAATTCTCAGGTTGAATGATTTCGACTTAATAGGTTCTGTTACCTGGGATTCGCCTCCAGGCTCAGGAAGTTCAACCTCTTCTGCTTTTATCTCATAGATTTTAACCGGGGTTTTTACATTTTTAAGCTGCTCTTCCCGCACAAACACAGACTGAATACCATGTTTATTCTGAATGTTGCCATTTACAGCCTCAGAAACCCAAATTCCTCCGCCAGGTGCCAGGGATTCAATTCGCGAAGCAATATTTACCCCATCGCCAAATACGTCTCCATCCTGGAAAACAACCTCTCCCTGGTGGATGCCAATACGGAGAATTAAGTCAGGCTCATTGTTACTTTGCTGCTGAATGGCAGCTGCACAATACACTGCATCAGATACTGTGGAGAAGGTTGCCAACATGCCATCACCTATCTCCTTTATCCATCTGCCATCATAACTTTCAATTAAAGGTTTCTGGAGCTTCCTGTTCTTTTCAAGTAAGTTAAATGCTTTCTCCTCATCATCACCCATTAAGGATGTATAGCCTACTATATCTGTAAACATAATGGCAACAAGCTGGCGTTTTTGGGTTACTTCATTCATGACAATAGTTCAGTAAACCTGCCTTCGCTAGTGCCTCCGCTGAGTAGCTTCAGCGCTCGCAGAAAGCTACGGCAGGCATTCTCTTCTTCACCCCTTTGGGGATTCCGGAGGGCGGGTATAATGGTAACATGTTGGCGCGTGGATTCCGGCATATTGAAAGTTAAGAAAATTGTCTGATAAATTCATGATTCCTTCTCGCCCA
>CAZONK010000111.1:0-11489 GCA_964581095.1 uncultured Roseivirgaceae bacterium | reverse complement strand
AACCTGACATAAATAATTGACAATCAAGTGATTTCAATTATTTATCGTCATTATTTATGACAAAGTCATGAATAATCCGGATTAAGTTATGACGTCATCCTGACCTCCCGATATCGATCGGGAAGGATCTGTACTATCACTTCACTAACTGGTATGTAAGGACACGAACCATGGGTAATAGGATTAAAAGGAGTAGCCAATAATTTTTGGTTCCATAGAAGAAGGAAAATCTGCTGATATGACTATTTGATTATTTTAAATCAGAATTTAATCGAAATTAAAACAAGTGAAATTCATAATATGGTAGTAGAGAAGACGATTTTTAAAAGGAAAGAAGTCTATTCAACCAGGTAAAAATTAAACTCAAAATAATCCGTCAAATAAACAGGGCTTCGGATTGATATATGATTCATAAATAATATTTTGGACAGTCACCTGCAAGTGTAGAGAAAACTACAGATGAGAATTTTCGTTAAATTGATTAATTTAGTAGTAAAATTGACGAGAAAATGAAAGCTGTTGAGTTTAAAGCCAAAATGAAAAACCGACTCATAAAAGTCCCCAAAAATATAAGTGACAACTTATCTGAAGACAAAGAAGTAAGAGTTATTTTACTACTTGAAGAAATCGAAAAACATGAGGATAATAGTTTCCGAAAGCTTTCAAAGGATCAATTTTTAGCGGGCTATTCTGACTCTGATTCAATTTATGACAGTTATTAGTATGAGTATTTTGAAATTCGGAGAAATTGTGTTGCTAAAATTCCCATTTACAGATGGTGAAAAGAGTAAAAGGAGACCGGCTCTAATTCTAGCTGATACAAAAGACGAGGATATTATTGTGTGTAGAATTACGAGTAAATTGTACAATTCAGATTTTGACTTTGAGATTAAAAATTGGGGAAAAAGTGGTTTGAAATTACAATCAGTAATTCGGTTACATAAAATAGCAACATTGGAAAAGGGCCTTGTAGACCAATCAATCGGTATGATTGATAAAAAATTGAAAAAACTTATTAAACAGCAGTTTGGAAGCATAATTAAATAACACTTACAGGTAACAATCGCAAAAGTAACAACCACTCAATCCACACTGCACTAACTGGTATGTAAGGACACGAACCATGGGTAATAGGATTAAAAGGAGTAGCCAATAATTTTTGGTTCCATAGAAGAAGGAAAATCTGCTGATATGACTATTTTAAATCAGAATTTAATCGAAATTAAAATATCAGCAACAAATTAACCTAACTGATCCAAAAGACTACAGATTTCTGCAGGGAGTACGTGGCTTTTCCGCAATTTCCAGATCCAATCAATTCAATATCACCTTTGGTTTTAGCTACAAGTTCCCAAGGATTTAGAGATTGACCCCTGAATAAATTAACTTTACCTTCATGGATAAGGATCTGGATCTTTTAATTGATAATTATTCACGATTAGATTTATCGAAAAACCTGGATTATGATAAATTCAATGAATATACTATCATCCATCACTCAAGTTCTATTGAAGGATCAACCCTTACTGAAATTGAAACCAGGTTGTTGTTAGACGAAGGTTTAACCCCGAAAGGCAAACCACTGGAGCATTCATTGATGACAAAAGATCATTTTAGAGCACTGCAATTTATTCTAAAGAAGACGGAAGAAAATACAGGGATTGATGCTTCATTCATCCAATCTATCAACGGCCATGTAATGGAAAACACAGGTAAAATCTATGAAACTGCACTCGGCCGGGTTGATGGAAGCAAAGGTGAGTTTCGCAAAGGGAATGTATCAGCCGGGGACACCTATTTTGTTAACTATGACAAGGTGAAGGATCTTACGTCCGAATTGGTCAAAAAAATTAATGCTGGATTAGCTGAAAAAAAAACAAGAAGTTTGCAATTAAATCTCTCCTTTGATGCCCATTTTGACTTACTGACAATTCATCCTTTTTATGATGGTAATGGGAGAACAAGCAGATTATTAATGAACTACATCCAGAAAATATTTTCTTTACCTCCGAGTATCGTATTTAAGGAAGATAAAGCAGAATACTTTAAAGCCCTGACAGAAACCAGGTCAGAAGAAAACATTGAAATATTCAGGTCTTTTATGGTAAACCAGTACAAAAAATACCTGCATCTGGAAATCGAAAAATACAACCAGATGAAGAACCAGGATAGGGGCTCGGGTTACTCATTGGTTTTTTAATCCGGTTTTACCCTTCACCCTTTAACCTTTCTACAAATAACCTCGCAACTCAAAAGCTCATGGCGACAAAACATGAAGCTAAGTTTTAGCCTTTACCCTAACCAACATACTTTCCCTTCGATTTCCTGATATCCACGGCCACCACTTTGTATTCGGGACACAACGCTTCTGTATCGTGCTCATCGCTGGTAATCAGGTTTACCATGATTTCGGGAAAATGGAAAGTGGTACTTAGTATCCCCGGCTTAACCTCATTCGTAACCCGGGCTTTTATATCAACCTTTCCCCTGTCCGATGTAACACATACCAAATCCCCATCGGATATATTTTTTACACCCGCATCTTCAGGATTGATCAGCAAAATATCCTCAGTCACAATCTCCACATTGGGTGTCCGCCGGGTCATCGTACCACAATTATAGTGCTCCAGTTCCCTGTTGGTGGTGACGATATAGGGGTATTTTTTGCCATTCTTTAAAATTTCACGACTTTCTTCAAACTCTTTGAAAAACAGTTTGCCTTTCCCTCGCTTAAATTCCTTTATATGTATCAGGTCGGAATCGGTTCCATCGGTTGCTACCGGCCATTGCTTTCCATTCTTACCCAATTCCTCCCATTTGATCCCTGCAAAAAACGGGACGATTTGAGAGATCTCTTCCAATGCCGTTTTAGGATGATATTCAGGCTGATCATAACCCATCCTGTTCATTATATCCACAATGATCTGTCCATCTACTTTAGTTCCCTCCAGTGGTTGCACTACCTGATTTACCCGCTGTACCCTGCGCTCACCATTTGTAAAGGTGCCACTTTTCTCCAGGAAGGATGCCCCGGGTAAAATCACATCAGCCATTTTAGCCGTTTCGGTCATAAATAACTCCTGTACAATGAGCAAATCCAGGCTTTTAAGAGCTTTAATAACCTTTGAAGTATTTGGATCGGTTTGAATTACATCTTCACCAATGATCCAAAGTGCTTTTAATTTCCCATCAATGGCAGCATCAAACATCTCGGGTATCTTATAGCCTACCTCGCGGGGGATTTTCGTTCCATAAAATTTCTCATATTTTTGATGGACTTCGGGGTCGGTTACATCGAGGTAGCCAGCTCCCTGGTGGGGTTGTACACCCATATCGGCGGCCCCCTGTACATTGTTTTGCCCTCTCAACGGGTTCACTCCTACTCCTCTTTTACCTATATTTCCTGTCAGCATGGCCAGGTCTGCTATCAGCATGACGGTAAAAGTGCCCTGGTATTGTTCGGTTACCCCCAAGCCATGGAAACTCATTGCTTTTCCGGCACTGGCATAAGTAATAGCAGCTGCCCTTACTTCCTCCCTGGGAACACCCGAAACAGCCTCAAGCGAATCAATATCTAGATTCATAAGCCCCAGTTCAAACTCTTCAAAGCCTTCACATCGATCTCTTACAAAACCGGAATCAACCAGTCCCTCTTTGATAATATAATAAAGCATCATATTCAGCACAGCCACATTGGTACCGGGTCGTAGTTGAAGATGATGATCGGCATATTTTGCAAGTTGGATCTCACGTGGGTCGATCACGATCAACTTTTTACCTTTCATCGCCTGCTGTTTGATCTTTGCGCCTGTTACAGGATGTGCTTCCGTAGGATTGGCACCTATTACCATCATACAATCGGTATATTTCAGATCAATAATCGAATTCGTAGCCGCGCCTGTTCCGAATGTCCGTTGCATTCCGAGTGCAGTTGGAGAATGGCAAACACGTGCACACCCATCTATATTATTTGTACCGATTACCGCACGAATGAATTTCTGCATGAGGTAATTTTCCTCATTTGTACACCTTGCTGATGAGATGCCGCCAATTGAGTGAGGGCCATTGGCTATTTTCAACGCATTGAATTTATTAGCAATATGTGAATATGCTTCATCCCATGTAACTTCTTCGAACGTACCGCTTCTCTTGATTAATGGGGAACGCAACCGGTCTTTATGATTGTAAAACTGGAATGCATAGCGTCCTTTCAGGCAGGTATGGCCCTGATTGACATCGGCATCGTAGGGTGCCAGTATGCTTGTGATTTCATTGTCAACCACTGCTACATCCAGGTTACATCCAACCCCACAGTAAGTGCAGACAGTTCGTGTTGTCGTGTCTGGCTCAATGGTTTTTGAATTAAAAATATCTGAAATAGCTCCTGTAGGACATGCCTGGCTGCAGGCGCCACAGGAGACACAATCGGAATCATTAAATGACATGTTCATTCCTTTGATAATCGTATTATCAAATCCCCTGCCCGTCATGCTTAAGACCATCTCCCCTTGCACTTCGTCACAAGCACGGATACACCGGTAGCAATTGATACAAGCTGAAAGATCGGATCGCATATAGGGATGACTTTCATCTTTAAATCGATAAAAGTGGTTTTTTCCCTCGGGATATCGAACTTTTTCGCGTGCCATTCCTACTTTAATGGCTATATCCTTTAATTCATTTGTATTACTACTGTCTTTTTCAAATTTATCCCTGGGATAATCAGTTAATACAAGTTCAATTATGTTTTTCCTTAAACGTTCTATTCGCTCCGAATTTGGATAAATGTACAAGCCATCGTTGACAGGCGTATGGCAGGATGCCTGTGCCCGGACAGCCCCGTTTTCGTGCAATGCCACATCAACGCTACACACCCTGCATGATCCGAAAGGTTTTAAGTTGGGGGCATCGCATAACGTAGGTACAGCGTCCTGACCATTGTATCTTCTTAGAAAAGTAAGGATCGTTTCACCAGGAATCAATTCAAACGGTTTGTTATCAATATAAGCAGTTTGAACCTTCGATTCTCTTACTTTATTTGTTGATTCAACAGGTTTTTCTAATATCTCTGCCATAATGCCTTCAAATTTACTAAGCTATGTGATCCTTTAATTCTTCTTCGAAATACATCAGTGCATTTTTCACACCCAATGGCAACCCACCTCCCAATGCACATAATGATCCTATTTCCATTGTTTCCAAAAGGTCATCCCATAATTTTCTATCAATCACATAATCGGAATTTTGCGATTTTTCAAGCATTTCTTTTCCCCTTACCGAGCCAATCGCGCAGGGAAAACATTTACCACACGATTCATCCGCTGTAAACTCAAACAAATGTTCCAGGTATTTCACCATCGGGAAATTTTCCGGAATCCCGATAATAGAGGCATGTCCGAGCAAAAATCCCTGGTTTGAAAAACTTTCAAAGTCCAGGGTTAAATCTTTGATTTTGTGAATGGGTACAATCCCACCCAAAGGACCACCAATGTGCAACGCTTTTGTTGGTCTTGAATACCCTTGCCCAAGTGTATCAACAATTTCAGAAAGAGGTGTTCCCATTTCTACCTCATACAATCCTGGTCGATTGAATGAACTGTCGAGGCAAACCAACTTGGAAGCAGTGGATTTTTCAGTGCCTATTGCAGCGATATATTTCCCTGAATATTTTATCACATCATAAACCAGTGCCTGTGTTTCCACATTATTGACAATAGTTGGCATATTAAAAAGTCCTTCCTGGGCAGGGTAAGGAGGCCTGACCCTCACTTCTGGCCTTTGTCCTTCAATGGATGAAAGCAGTGCTGTTTCTTCACCGCATATATACGCGCCTGCCCCTTCGATCACTTTGAAATAAAAGTCAAACCCTGAAGATAAAATATCCTTACCGCTACAGCCTATCGAATTCAGTTGATCCAATGCATCATTTACAGCAGCAACTGATTCGGGGTACTCAGCCCTGATATACAAAACCCCCTGGTTTGCCCCGGTAACATACCCTGAGATAAGCATTCCAAATAATACAAGAAAAGGTTGTTTCTCCAATAAAAACCGGTCGGAAAATGCCCCGGGATCTCCTTCATCAGCATTGCAAACGATAAACTTTGATTCAGATTCAGTATTTCTACAGGAATCCAGCTTGATTCCCATTGGAAATCCTGCGCCACCACGTCCCCGAATGTTGGAATCAATGATTTCCTTAAGAACATCTTGTGACGGTTTGTTTAGCGCAGTCTGAAGTGTTTGTTTAAAGTCTTCCAATCCGGGAAATAACTTTGTCAGGATTGGTGATTTCATATTGGTGCCAACAAAAAAATTATCTTCCCCAGAAGGATTTTCCCGGATAATTTTATTTATCCGTTGCGCATCTTTCCCTGAATAATTAACTCCCTGGTAGTGAAATGCGCCATTTTCGTGGCATCTGCCAAGACAGCACATTTCTCCAATTTCTTCTTCTTTAAACTTACCCGAAAGTTCATTTCTAAGATTTTCCTGCGTACCTGCCAGCAAACAAGCCGAACCACTGCATACATAAATCTTCTTACCTTTGTTTTCAGGTTTCAAAAAGTCATAAAAGGATGCAGCTCCATATATATTTGCCTCCCCCATCAGGTACTCCCTTGCCAGTTCTTTTAATTCATCACTATCGGGGCTTCCTTCTGATTTGGCTCCTGTAACCAATTTATCGAAGAGGTTATTTTTTAACCCCTTTCTCCCGGACAACAAACTTAAGTTTTCGGACATAGCTTTAATTAAGTTGTCTGCAATACCAAGTCATTCGAAATTATCAGCATACATTATCTACTAAAATACACAATTACAAAGCTTTTTTCTATTACTAATTCATTTTGCATCAAGGATATTGTACTCCCAAAACACCGATATAATCTAGTTAATTCTGTGTTCTCCAGAATATATATTAAATGAATTGTCCTTTAAGAATCCCACAAGTGTCAGGTCAAATTCTATCGCCAGGGATACTGCCAAACTGGAGGGGGCACCCACCGCGGCAAGTATTGAAATGCCCGATCGAATGGCTTTCTGGACCAATTCAAAACCAGCTCTACCGCTTAGTAATAAAAGTGACTTAGAAAGTGGAAGATCACCTGATTGAAAGTATGCACCGGTAAGTTTATCAAGTGCATTGTGTCTGCCAACATCTTCCCTTAAGAGCACCAGTTCACCATTATGATTATAAATTCCCGCAGCATGTAAGCCCCCCGTTACTCCAAACAGTCGTTGACTATTTTCCATTTTAGCAACAAGACTATAAATTGTTTTCTTGCTCACTTCAAGATTTTGTGGCAATTTTTCGCAATATGTTCTCAACGCGTCAATAGATGTTTTACCACAAACTCCACAACTAGATGAAACGAAAAAATTACGCTCCAGTTTTTTGAAGTCCGGCTTTATATGTTCAGCTAGTTCTGCACGAACCACATTTTCCTTTTCCTCAAGTCTTCCCGCTTCACCGCAATAGCGTATTCCGGTTATATCCTGCATTGAATCAACTATTCCTTCTGAATATAGAAATCCAAGTGCCAGCTCCATATCATGACCTGGCGTTCGCATTGTAACAGCAATAGATTTTTGCTGGCGATCAGATTCAGGACCATAGCCCAACCTTATCTCCAGAGGTTCTTCAATTGCAATCAGATCCTTTCGGGAAGTAATCTCATCCCCTTTATGGGATTTCATTGTAACGGATCCAATACCCTGTTGTGCCATTTTAATTTTATGATAATCCGGTAATTTTTCCGTCTTTATCAATGTCGATACTTTCTGCAGCGGGTACCGACGGTAAGCCTGGCATGCGAAGTATATTGCCGGTAATGGGAATAATAAAACCTGCTCCGGTGGCAATTTCTATTTCCCTAACTGTAAGTTTAAAGCCTTCAGGACGTCCTAAAAGTTTCGTATTATCCGACAAGGAGTTTTGCGTTTTCGCTATGCAAATGGGCAGGTTTTCAATTCCCAGCCGCTTTATTTTTTTCAGGTCATTTTTGGCCCGTGGCATTAATACTACGGATCCTGCTCCATAAATTCTTTTTGCAACAAGGTCTATTTTTTCTTCAACACTGCTATTCCAATCATAAACGGGTTTATAGTTACAATCACACGCATCAACTGCTGATACTACCTCCCGGGCTAGTTCCGTTGCACCTTCCCCTCCTTTTTCCCAGGCTTCACACAAAGCCGAACGAACACCCAGTTCATCACATTTATCCTTTATTACCTGAATTTCTTCGTCGGTATCAGAAATAAACTTGTTGATTGCCACAACCGCAGGTATCCCAAACTGCCTTATATTATCCAGATGTTTTTCAAGATTACCCAACCCCTTTTTCAGATGTTCAACTCCTGGTGTTTGCAAATCATTCAATGCCTGGCCTCCATGATATTTTAATGCCCTGACAGTGCTTACAAGCACAATCGTTTTCGGGGACAAACCGGAATACCCGCATTTTATATCCAGAAATTTTTCTGCACCAAGGTCTGCACCAAATCCTGCTTCTGTAACAACAAAGTCAGAAAATGAAAGTCCCATTTTTGTTGCAATTACTGAATTTGTTCCCTGGGCGATATTGGCAAAAGGTCCACCGTGGATCAAAGCAGGATTCCCTTCAAGGGTTTGAACAAGGTTGGGCTTGATAGCATCCTTAAGCAAAGCAGTCATTGCACCATGTGCATTCAGATCCCGGGCATAAACCGCTTTTTTGTCAAATGTGTCACCTATATAAATATTCCCTAGTTTATTTTTCAGATCTTCAAAATTCTCAGCCAGGCATAAAATTGCCATGATCTCAGAAGCCGCCGTAATATTAAATCCTGCTTCACGTAAAAATCCACCGGTTTTACCCCCTAATCCCGATACAATCTGACGGAGTGCCCTGTCATTCATGTCCATGGATCTTTTCCATAGCACTGTCCTGGGGTCAATTCCAAGGCCACGTGTTGTGCTTTGAATATTGTTGTCGATTAATGCCGCCAAAAGATTATTGGCTTTCTCAATGGCTGCAAAATCTCCTGTAAAATGAAGGTTTATATCTTCCATTGGAATAACCTGTGCGTAACCACCACCTGCTGCACCACCTTTCATACCGAATACAGGCCCAAGCGAAGGTTCGCGCAAGACAACCATAGTACGCTTACCAATTTTATTCATGCCTTCCGTCAACCCGATAGAAATGGTAGTTTTACCTTCACCGGGGGGAGTAGGAGTTATAGCAGTTACAAGTATCAGGTTTTTGGTTTTTACTTTATCCTGATTTATTAAATGCAAAGGCAGTTTTGCCTTGTATTTACCGAAATATTCAAGATCGTCTTCGTCAATATTTAATTTGGTTGCAATTCCTTTAATGTGTTGGATTGCTACTGATTGTGCTATTTCAAGATCACTGGATAGTTTCTTAGGCATCGTATCACTCATTTTGATGAAATTTTAAAATTGATTGAAATTCCGACTAAATTATTACAATTTATGTAATATTTACATCTTATAACAGGGTTCATTTAACTCTATAACGTGTCAGATTCATCCGTTTTCTGCTTTAAAAAATTCAAAATTATTCACGAAAATTCTTCGATGAAAGTTGGAACTGATTCCGTGTTACTGGGAGCCTGGGCAAATGTAACCGGTGACAGTAAAATTCTGGATATTGGTTCAGGAACTGGTTTACTAGCTATCATGCTGGCACAAAAAAACAAAAGAGCAGAAATCCATGGTGTTGAAATTGAGAAAAATAGCTTTGAAGAATCAGTTATAAATACAAGTAGTTGCAAATGGAATAAGCGGTTATCCATGATTCATTCGAGTATTCAGAAGTATGCTCAAAATCAACCCCTCCTGTATGATTCAATTATCACAAATCCTCCATTTTTTAACTCAGGAGTGCAACCACCAAAATCCAGCAGGGCTTCAGCACGGCATACCAATTCTCTTTCGCATACTGAACTTGTGGAGGCAGTTTCCCTACTTCTTGGACCAAAAGGTAAGTTTTATTGCATTCTCCCACCCGTGGAAGCAGGAGAATTAATTGAGGCAGCAAACAAAAAGTATATTTTTCTAAATCATGTCGTTAACCTGACGCCAACAAACCAAAAACCGATACACCGCATTCTGATGAAATTTACAAGATCCAAACATAAAATTGTGGAGGAATCAATGTCTATCAACACTCCTGGATCCCGGGAGTACTCTGAAGAATATAAATCATTAACAAAAGAGTTTTATCTTTATGAGTGATATTTTTCAAAGGATGAAAGCACTAAAATATTTTTCATACTTCATACTCATCCTCTTCATTCTGTTCGTTATTACCGGTCTTATTTTCGATGAGATAAAATATAGCTCTCAAGTAACTATTAATCAACCGGTTGATAAAGTATGGAATGTAATTACCGATGATACACAATTGGAACATTGGGTGAAAAATTTCAAATCCATTGAAACAATCGAAGGGTCGAATGAAGTGCCCGGAAGTACATTCCAGGTTACTGTGATTGATGGTGGCGAGGAATATATTTTGATCAAAACGGTAAAATCAGTGAAGAAAAATGAGTATTATGCCATCGATTATGATAATGAAGTATTAACTAACAATCTTGAATTTATATTTAAAGAAAATTCAGAGGGAACTGTAATTATTACAAATGAACAAATATCAGGAAAAGGAATTCTGATGAAATCTATTTTTGTATTTATGAAAGGAATGTTTGAATCAGAATCCCAAAAATCACTGGACAGATTAAAAATACTTGTAGAAGAAAGCTAGAATCTCAATAAAACATCCATGTCAGAAAATCGAATTGAAATCCTTAAAAACACACAAATATTTGCTACAGCAGATGACCACGTGTTGCAACAAATTGCAGATCATTTGAAGGAAGTACCCCTTCAAAAAGATGAAACTTTGTTTTATAAAGGGGACAAGGGGCATGCGATGTACATTATTGAAAGGGGTAGTGTAAAAGTACATGACGGCGATTATGTATTTGATACCTTAAAATCCGGAAATGTATTTGGAGAATATTCACTTATTGATACGGAAACACGATCAGCAACGATCACCGGTGTAGAAGACACAATGCTGCTCAGCCTGAATAAAGATTCATTTTATCAGCTGATAAATACTGATCAGGAAGTTTTACAAGGTATCCTGAAACTTATGGTTTACAGGTTAAGAAATCTTGATGTAATACAGGAAGAGCTGGCAACAAAGAACACGATGATTGAACGCCAAAATGATGAAATTGAAAATAAAAATGAAGAATTACTCAATCTGAATGACGAAAAAAATCATTTGATATCCATTGTAGCGCACGATATTCGAAACCCTCTTTCTTCAGCATCTACTTTTGCCAATTTATTAAAGTCAGATTCGGAATTACTTAATGAAGAGCATAATGAATATGTAACACACCTGATTCGATCCCTAACTAGTATCAGTGATATCCTCACCCGTATCCTTGCTGTAAAATGAATAGAA
>CAZONK010000110.1:0-11535 GCA_964581095.1 uncultured Roseivirgaceae bacterium | reverse complement strand
CTAAAACCGCACTTTTAATACTTTGTTTTAGTCAAAATAGGGCTGAGTAGTTACCTTTTTTCTTTGTTATTAAATCTTTCGATGACATAGTCATGGCTATGCCAATAAATGAATCAGACCTGTGCCTTCAAATTATTCAAAGTTATCTGTGTTTTATTTATTGATAAGGAAATATATCAATGTATAAATAGTGATAGTTAGGTGGTTAATTCTATAACTATATGTGGTTCACCTCTCTAAGGCTCTGTTTTGTGATTTCCCATTCCTCCCACCACACACTGTTCATCCTTCTGACGGAGCGCAGCGGAGATCAGGTTTACCTGCCAGGGTAGGGGATCTGTCCTTAAATCCTGAGATCACCAAATGGTGAACATTTTTCAATTCGTATCTTTGTCAAAGACTAATCAACAACAAAATGGCCACAAACCAGACAGATCAGGTAGTCAGGAATCAATTGATATCTTTTTTGAAAGAACGCAATGCGCATGCAAATTTAGAAGATGTATTACGCAATTTTCCTGTTGAGCATATCAATTCTAAAATTGAAGGTATTGAATATACTCCCTGGCAATTGCTGGAACATTTGCGCCTGACGCAGCGGGATATCATTGATTTCATAGAAGATCCCAACTATCAAACGCCGGACTTCCCTGCCGGATACTGGCCGGAGAAGAAGCAATCGGATTCTGAAATGTGGAATAAAAGCGTTCAGCTATTTTTTGACGACCTTGATCACCTGGAAAGATTAGTGAAGGACCCCGATACTGATCTCTATCAACCAATGCCTGCCGGGGACAAATATTCAGTCTTTAGGGAGATTCTGATTGTAATTGATCATAATTCCCATCATCTGGGTCAAATCATCCTGTTCAGGAAACATTTTGGTGCCTGGGGAAGGAGGAATAGCATTCCGGGTATTTGAAACATTGATTATATCTAATATTTGATTTTCACTATCAGTTTCTTAACGTGTGCTAAAAATAATACAACATATCATTGATTTACTATTCAGGGTAATTCCCCAATCTCCACTTACACCTGATCAAATCAAAAGCCTAAAAATTGTTGCTCACCGCGGATGCCATGAGGCAGGACTGATAGAAAATACGTTACCGGCTTTTGAATGGTGCAAGGATCGGAATATATGGGGTATAGAGTTCGATATCCAATTTACAAGTGACAACATTCCGGTTGTTCACCATGATCCTCATTGTGGTCGGATATTTCAACAACCTCAATTGATTATTTCTCAAATTGTTTTTGATGAGCTTAGAATTAAACTTCCTGATATACCCAGTCTAACGGAGGTGGTACAAAAGTGTGGCAAGGAAATTCATTTTATGATTGAAATCAAATCAGTTTTAAGTGAAGAACAGAATCAAGTTTTGGATAACATATTGGCCCCCATTGAATCAAAAGTTGACTATCACATTCTTTCTCAAAAAAGGGAATATCTTGATTCGATCAGTTTTGTGAAGCAAGATTGCTATTTACCCGTTGCAGAATTAAATGTACGTGAGTTTGCACAATATGCAATTAATGAGAACTGTGCCGGGATAGCAGGCCATTATCTAATGATAACACCATCATTAAAAACGAAACTATCTCATTTTGATATACAAACAGGAGTAGGGTATATTGCATCAAAGAACTCCCTTATTCGCGAAATCCATCAGAATCACACATGGAGTTTTACCAATCGCATCGCAAGTGTAAAAAAGTGGATAGACGAAATGGCAATATCATAAACATTGAGGGAAGCCAGGAGGTGCTTAAATAATAAATCCCTTGTGATGCAATCATTGTTTGAAATATTACTTTTGCACCATGGCCGAGCAGATTCTTATCCTTGATTTTGGTTCTCAGTACACACAGCTCATTGCCCGGCGGGTGAGGGAATTAAATGTTTATTGCGAAATACATCCATACAATAAAATCCCTGATCTGACCAAAGGAATAAAAGGGGTGATCCTGTCAGGTAGCCCTTACTCGGTCCTGGAAGAGGACGCACCGGATATCGACCTTGCGTTATTTGAAGATGTGCCTCTTCTTGGTGTATGTTATGGAGCGCAATTGATGGTGCATAAATACAATGGGACCGTAATGCCATCCACTATCAGGGAATACGGACGGGCCCGATTAAACAAAATTGATCAGCATCATCGTTTAATGAAAGAACTGACCCTTAATACCCAGGTTTGGATGTCACATGGTGATACTATTTCAAAAACACCCGATGACTTTGAAGTTATTGCCAGCACAAGTTCTGTGGGTGTTGCCGCATTCCATATCAAGTCAAAACAACAGTATGGAATCCAGTTTCACCCGGAAGTAACGCATACTGAAGAAGGAAAGACCCTCTTGCGAAACTTTGTTGTGCATATTTGTAGGTGCGCACAGGATTGGACACCGGATATATTTGTGGAAAGCACAATTGCTTCGCTAAAGGATAAACTAAAAGATGATAAAGTAGTGCTTGGCATTTCGGGCGGAGTGGACTCTACTGTTGCTGCCGTATTAATAGATAGGGCAATTGGAAAAAACCTGACTTGTATTTTCGTTGATAACGGCCTCTTGCGAAAAAATGAATTTGACAATGTGCTATCCTCTTACCATGGTATAGGGTTGAATGTAATTGGGGTAGAAGCAGGTGACCGGTTCCTTTCTGCCCTTGCAGGAATTTCAGATCCTGAGGGAAAACGAAAAGCTATAGGCAAAACATTTATTGAGGTATTCGATGATGAGGCCCATAAAATTAAAGGTGTAAAATGGCTTGCCCAAGGGACTATTTATCCTGATGTAATTGAGTCGGTATCTGTTAAAGGGCCATCAGCAACCATTAAATCACATCACAATGTGGGTGGACTACCCGAGCAAATGCACCTGAATGTAGTAGAACCTCTCAATACACTTTTTAAAGACGAAGTACGTCGTGTGGGAAAATCTTTGAATATTGATAGTAAAATACTTGGCCGGCATCCCTTCCCTGGTCCCGGATTGGGTATCAGGATACTTGGAGATATTACGGCTGAAAAAACAGCTATACTGCAGGAAGTGGATGATATTTTTATTTCCGCATTAAAACATAAAGGCTTGTATGATGATGTATGGCAGGCGGGTGCCATGCTGCTACCGATCCAGTCGGTAGGGGTAATGGGTGACGAGCGTACGTATGAGCAGGTGGTCAGTTTGCGAGCTGTTACCAGCGTGGACGGAATGACTGCAGATTTCAGTCATTTGCCATTTGATTTTCTGGCAACTGTCTCGAGTGATATAATAAATAAAGTAAAAGGTGTGAACAGGGTGGTATATGATATTTCATCCAAACCACCGGCAACTATCGAATGGGAATAATAAAATACGCTATCCTAATTCTGGTTTTTTTTCTTATTGTTTCAAAAGGAACGGCACAGGACATCTACAAAACCGCCTTCGATAATGGAAAGTCTTTATTCAATAGCGGGAAGTATGAGTTGGCAATGGAAGCGCTAAAGCCGGCTATGGATCCAATACCGGTCAATGATTATGTGGCTTATGCCTCATTTTACTATGCGGTAGCTGCATACAGGGTAGGTTACAAATCCCTTGCCCGGGATATGTTTTTACAGATTATTGAAAAAAATAAGGAATGGAAGTATAATGATGAAAGCAGGTATTGGGTTACTTTAATATATTTTGAAGAAGATAACCTGGAAAAAGGGATGGTGTCAGGGGGGTTACTAACCGGTACTAAGTTGGAATCCGAAGTATATAAACTGGAAACTAAATATTTGTCGAGAATCGATTCCATCGAATACCTTTCCAGTCTCTACGATCAATATCCTCAGGATAAAGCCCTGGCAAATGTGATTGTCAGCAAAATGGAGTCGGCTTCATTTAAAGATCTGAATTTGGAACTCTTAAACAGGGTTGCAGAGGATCATCAGATTGAAATCGTAACCCATGCAGTACCAAACGAAATCATAAAGAAGGATGTTTACAGAGTGGCGGTGTTGTTTCCATTTTTATACCAGAATATGGAAGTAAGTGGCTATTATCTGCGTAAATCGCTGGTTGTTGAAATTTATGAAGGAATTCGGATGGGAGTTGAAAAACTCAAAGAGGAGGGTGTGGAAATAGAATTGGTAACATATGATACTAAGGGGGATACTGCAACCACGCGGGAGCTTTTATCGATGCCGGAAATGACTTCTGCGGATCTGATTATTGGGCCACTGGTTCCGGGCCCTAGTCGATTGGCAAGTGAATTTGCTTATCATAACAAAATAAATATGATAAATCCTGTTTCGAATAATTCCGGGGTCATGGGATTGAACCCTTACGCTTTTCTTCTCAATCCAAGTGCCAAAACCCTTGGACGTGCAGCAGGAAGTCATGCAATTCATGGCCACGGTCTTAAGGGTAAGAACACAATAATTTACTATGGATATCGCGATACGGATTTACATATGGCTACCGAATTTGCAAATATTGTAAAGACCGACTCCTTCAATATCATCGGGATGTACCGGGTTCACAGGGATAGTACGGAACGCATATTCGATTATCTGACCGCAAAACATGACGTTCTGGACTCATTGGGTAATCCGGTGTATGTTGAAAGGGAAGATGAAGGGAAAAAGGATGATGAAAAAGATCGGATACTGGAAGAATACAATATCGCCCCGGATAGTATCGGAAGTATTTTCGTTGCCACTTTTGATTATAAAATTGCATCGGAGGTATTTAGTTCTGTTGCTGACCGTGGCGATTCGATCCAAATCATAGGTCATGGTAGCTGGCTTTTGGACAAAACAGCCAACTACAAATCAATGCAGAACCTTGGTACCTGGATGCTGGCCTCTGATTATGTAAATTATTCCGGTTATAAATACCTCGAATTTGAGTATAAATATATTGAAAAACAGCATGTGATACCTTCAAAGTATGTACTGGCAGGTTACGATTGCATGATGTTTACAGGATATTGTCTCAGTAATTTCGGAAAGTATTTTCAAAATGGATTAAAAGATTCGGTTATAGAAAATATTGGATTAAGGAGGGGGTATGACTTCAGGAATGCAAATGATAATCAGTATATTCCCCTTATTTCATTTAAGGAACTGGAAATCACCATTATGAATAAGGACGAGGTCGAAGATTAGTTCATGGACAGGACCTTTTACCCAAGGTGTTCATTGATTTTTAGATTTTTAGATTTTTATTATTTTACGGAGCAAGAAATTGGTGTAGCAATAAGATAAATTCGATTTCATAACTTTGATAGGTTACCTTTGCACAAATAAACACGAACCCATGAGTATTCCAGTTGTCAATATTAATATGCCTGATCAACCTGAGTTCTTCAAAGAATTGCGGAAAAGGGTGAACAGATATTTTAAAGAAAACAACATATCAAAACAGGCCAATTTCAATATGAAGTTCAAAACGGCCTTTATGCTCTCTTTGTACTTTGTGCCATTGGTGCTGATGTTAACAGGTGTTGTTTCTTCCTTGTGGCCGGTAATGTTAATGTGGACGTTGATGGGATTTGGTATGGCGGGAATAGGATTATCTATAATGCATGACGCTAATCACGGTTCATATTCTAAAAATAGAAAAGTGAATAATACCTTAGGATATTTGATAAATTTTATTGGTGGTTACCATGTAAACTGGAAAATTCAGCTTAATGTTCTGCACCATTCTTTTACAAATGTAGATGGATTTGATGAAGACATTTCAAATGGCCTTATGAGATTTTCCCCTGATCAGAAGAGAAAAAAAATCTTTAAGTATCAGGTATTTTATGCTCCTGTCCTGTATGGATTAATGTCAATATACTGGTTGGTAAGTAAGGATTTTGAGGGGGCTGTGAGGTATAATAAAAAGAATTTACTGTCGAAACAGGGACTTACTTTAAATAAGGCGGTAGCTCAGATAATAGTAAATAAAACGTGGTATCTGGCTTTAACCCTTGCATTACCAATGATCGTAATGGCATTACCCTGGTGGCAAATCTTTTTGGGGTTCTTTTTGATGCTCTATATCTGCGGCCTGGTGCTGGCTCTTATTTTCCAGGTTGCCCATGTTATCCAGGAAACGAACTTTTATAGCGAAGGCAATAAAAGCATTGCTGAAAATAACTGGGCAATTCATCAAATGATGACTACTGCTAATTTTGCCAATAAAAGCGGACTATTTTCCTGGTTTATAGGAGGCCTGAATTACCAGATTGAACATCATTTGTTTCCAAATATTTGTCATGTTCATTATCGAAAGATTTCGGGTATTGTCAAGGAAACTGCAAAAGAGTTTAACCTGCCTTACAAGCAACACAGAACTTTTTTTGGTGCATTAAAAAGCCATTTTATTTTCCTCAACCAGTTGGGGACAGGGAAATATGATAGAATGATGGCACATTCCTGAACTTTGTTGATACAATGCACGACACGAAAAATGCCATAACCCCCAGTTATGTTTATTAAGTCAGAGGGTTCGTTTTAAGCATATTTATGCTCTTCAAAAAAATTAACTTTTTTTTGAAGAATTAGTAAGTTATAAAAAGATGAATATTGTAACGTTACCCTTACAACCAAATCCAATAATCTCTTACCTTAAGGTAGGGAGGCTGCTTTATTTTTCATTGCTGTTGTTCCTTTTGGAATCCTGGTTTTATTGGATAAAGCTGGAAGCTGCTTATTTTGAGTCTTCATTAATAATAATTTTGTTTTGGCTGTGGAGTTTTCTCTTTTCTTTTTTCCACATTTATTTGGTAATAATGGATGGATGGTCACGTTATCAAAATTATAAAAGAGCAAAAGATGAATTTTTCATTCATGGATTTGACAGAAGGATCGCAAATATTTACATGGGATCAAAATGTCAACGAATGGCAGCTGAAGTTGCAGCCGAAGAATTGGCAATAGATGATCAGTTAAAAGAGCACTACTCAATTTCGGGCGTGAAATGGTTTCATTATGTCCCATATTTTATGATAAAGGAGCCATTATTTTTATTTAATAAAAAATTCTGGTCACGTACTTTTTTAGAGAAAAACTATCAGCCTAAGTTCGATTACCGCAAGATTAAGTTAGAGTTGGCTATATGATATTATCAGGTGATAATCTGAACAAATCATATGGTTCTGGGAAAGTACTTGATAATGTAAGTATTGCTTGTTCTTCAGGTGAAATACACGGTCTTTTAGGATCGAATGGTGCAGGAAAATCTACCCTTTTCAAAATACTGACAGGTTTGGTAAAACCCGATACGGGGACTGTTAATATAATTTCTACCAGAGTCAAACCTATTGGCGCGATTATCGAAAAACCGGCCTTGTATGATTATTTGTCAGCTTACGAGAATTTGAAAATATTCAGTATTGTCCAGGGAGACCATGTAAAACAAAAATCACTTCAGGAAAGTCTTTTAAAAGTGGGATTGCCGCTGGATAGAAAGGATCCTGTACGAAATTTTTCCCTTGGAATGAAACAACGTCTTGGAATAGCCATAGCACTTTTGAATGATCCTGAATGCCTGGTGTTAGACGAACCATTCTCAGGATTGGATCCTATTGGAATTGCCACCCTGCGAAAACTTATACTGAAACTTGCAGAAGAAGAAAAACTGGCAATTCTGATTTCGTCACATATTGTTGAAGAATTAAGTAAAATATGTAGCACCTTATTTGTGATCAAGGATGGAAAAATTGTTAATTCGGGCCCTACGCACCTGCTAATTACCGAAAACACTTCCCACTACACAATATGTGCTTCAAATATTGAATCTTCAATGGCAATAAAAGAATATGAAGTAGTTTTCAAAGGCAAATGCGCCCTGGTTGCAATAAATCCAGGGGAAGTTCCCGGATTATTACAAAAACTGTACAATGAGAATGTTTTCATTACTTCATGTACTCCAGAAATAAGTATGGAAAAATTGTTTCAAACAACAACCAAATGAAAGCCATTGTTTTTGCCGAAATTTATAAACTTTCAAGGCAGAGCAAAATTTATTATGCCCTGGTGGCAATATTTGTGATTGAGGTAATTGTGCTGCTCAGTGCTTATTACCAGGGTAGTAATATCATAGATATTTTATTAAATAATCTTAAACAATCATTCTATTTCGAGGGCAATTTACTTAACGGGAATTTGCTAATTTACCTGATTCTAAATATCCTTTGGTTTCACTTACCATTAATCCTGATGATTATTATTTCAGGTATGTTAACCTCGGAATACAAGGATAGAACTGTCCAAACTATTATGCTGCAACCCGTAAAAAAGTGGCAGTTTATAACTGGTAAATACATTGTTGCAATAATTTTTACAATTATTGTTGTTTTTTTTCTAGCACTCACATCGTTTGGCCTTTCTTATGCCATTTTTGGAAGCGGCGATCTTATAGTATATCTCGACACACTTAACTTCTTTGAGTCAGATGAAGCATTTAAACGATTGATATGGGCATTTATTATTGGTGCAGAATCAATGGTGTTTTTTTCGGTAGTGAGTTTAACTATAGCGGTAATTTTTAAAGAGGCTACTAAAACATGGATAATCGCTGCTTTTTTCCTGATTATATCAAATTTACTTTTGAAAGTTGATTTTGGAAGTTCATTATTTAATCGTTTGTTTTTCGTAAAACTTAATGACACCTGGCAGTATTTTTTTTATTACGATATTCAATGGAATATTATTTTTGGTAATAGCATTCTGTTGATAGCCTATACATTGATCATTATGGGATTAGGCATTTATATATTTCATAAAAAAGATATTGGATGAAGCACCCAATCTTATTTCTGATTTTCTTTTCAGTATCCCGGGTATTATCAGCTCAGGTTATAGATGCTGACTTACTGAAAATTAAACAGCGAATGGATTCAATAGAGGAATTTTCTGCTCGTTTAATACTGGATATTGACGTAAGTTTTATCAATATGCCTACCAAGTCCGCAAGTTTGCATTATGTAAAAGATGAACCAATGAAATTTTCTTCGGAGGATTTTGTTTTGATTCCGAAACGGGGGTTGGATTTCTCGCTTAGCGAACTTCTTAAGTATCCATTTATTACAGTAAACAGGGGAATGGGAGTTAGAAATGGCCGGAATTATAAAGTAGTTAATGTAATACCCACAGATAAAAAAGCTGATTTTTCGATTGCTACCCTGTTGATGGATACAATGACCATGAGGATCGTGGAATCTGAAATAAATACAAAGAAAGACGGTACTTATATACTTACAATGCATTATGAAGACAACAATTCGCTTCTTCCTTTTTTAGTTGAAGTAAGCTTTGAGATTGAAAGGATGCGAATACCGCTAAATTATATGGGCAAGGACACTGAAATTGACAGGGAAAAGATGAATTCAGAGCAAATTAAGACCGGGAAAATTATTTTGCATATCAATGATTATGTAATCAGGTATCAAAGGGAATATAGATAAACCTCAGAAGTTAATAGATCAATAATGAAATTGTAAGTTCGATCACCATGGCAATCATGAGTGCTGCAAAGTAGGTGATCGAGAGTATAGAAAATTTCAGGAATGTCTTAAACCACTTTTGCTTATACACCTTCCTGAATGATTTAAATAGATAAATGAAGGCAATAACAACAGAAACAAATACCACAATACCTTGAAACACTTCATTGGAGAATAGGACAGTGGTAAGCAACAGGGAGGTACCAAACAGGAAATAAGTAAATGAATGGAGATGTAGCGCATGGATAAGATGCTCGATATAAAGATTTTTTCTACGGAAGTATAAAGCCATAAGGATCATTGCAAAAACAGGAAGCATAAAAAACATCATGATTGGAAAGTTTTTATAAATTACGGCAGACAGGTTTTCTTCCTCAGATCGCCCAACCCTGATAAGTTGTTTTGCCAGTAGCACCTCCCAGAAGCTCAATTCTTCTGTATTGAGTGAATCCAGGACCTGTTGGTCATTAAAATCGCGATTGTAACGCAGATCCTCAAATATTTTGGCGTTGTCGCTGGTAAATATCCAGAAATTATCGGCATCGGTAGAGTCGCTATTCCCGGTGATGTTCAGCGAGTCGAGATTGGATAAATCAACAATGTTAGTAGAAGTTACAATATTGGATTCCTTAGTCAGTTCTTCTAAATTTAATGAATCATTGTCCGTAAAAACATTAATTCCCGGTGCGATCTCCGTTGTCGTGTTCCCGTATGTGGTGGTGGTTTCTTTACCTGATGGAAGCGATAGTATGAAGAAGTAAAATAGACTGAGTACAAGATAGAGGCGGATAGGATGCATATATTTCACTCTGCGTCCTTCCAGAAATTCATTAGTTATAAATCCCGGTTTGAATAAAAATGGCTTGATCGTATTGCCAAACCGGGAATCAAAAGACAGATAGTTATTAAAAAAGTCTGATATAAGTGTCTTGAAACTTACTTTATTATCAGTATTTTCCTGCCCGCACAATGGGCAAAAGTTGTACACGTCATCAAGCTGTGCTCCACAGTTCAGGCATTGGCTATGTCTTCTTCTTCGATACATTTTAAATTTCTGTTCAGAACACCCTGGGAAAAATTGTCATGAGAATGAACAATGGTACTTATTCTGGATTACCTTTCGTGTAAATTTGGTATTAATTTAAGTATAATTAAATACAAATCTGCATAGTGATACTTGTGAGGAGGGAAAAATAAAATATTTTGGATTTTCTTTATAAACGTAGAATTTTATACTTTTAAGCATATTATGTACAAATCAGGCTGTTTGCATGTTTCGAATTAGTACAATATATCTATTGGGATTAATGCTTTTGGCAACAACTTCCGTTTTTGCCCAGGATGAAGTAGTTGAAGAGGAGCCTCCAATAGGGTATCAGATAAAATATGATGACCCCTATGACCTCAAGAAGTTATTTATTGCATTTCAACCACTGTATGGTGAAGTAGCATCAACAAATATGACAATAGGATGGGGTATTCAGGGCGATTATTATTATAATACAAAGTTCGACTTCTCACTACACTTCCGTAAGTCATACAGCAAGCGCTCTGATTTGATGAGGTATTCTGCAGAAAAAAACTCCACTGAATCCAACTCCAACAAGCCCAGTAAATACTTTTTTATGGAATTTGGAGGAACTTACCATTATAAAGATTTTGAAGAGGAAAAAGATACCAAAGTATTTTTATACTCCAAGAAATATTCAAAACGGGAATGGGCATCCAAAGTAGTTCAGACAGCAATTGTAAAGAGTAAATTGCGAAAAATTATAGGAGCCCGCCTGGGAGGTATGTTTTACAATACATCGTTTGATTTAAACCGAACGTTAGAAAATCAAAGCACATGGTTGTACGATGGATCAGGCAACCCGATTGATAGCACGGCATCGTTATATGGAAATTTGACATCCATCGGTTTTTACATGGGTGCTTCCATGTCATGGTTTAGAAATTTTTCAGTTGAGTTTGAGGATAAGTATGACCCGGGAGGGGACGATTATCTGCTCACCACCTTTTTTGATATATTGATTGCGCCTTCTGTTACAATTGAGGATATT
>CAZONK010000109.1:0-11665 GCA_964581095.1 uncultured Roseivirgaceae bacterium | reverse complement strand
CCCTGATGTTTACAATCAGGATTCAGACCGCAAGCGTCTGAACCTGACATAAATAATGCGGGTTAATTCAAATAATAATAAATATGATGGGATCTATTAATATTTAAGTACGATATCTTGTTTTGTCAAACTATGATCAAAAAAAACAAGTCCTATCTGAAACAGATCGATGGTAAGGGATACCTGGTGGTTTAATTTTATTTTCTTCCAGGCCTGATGCATCTCCCGTGATAAGTGAATGTCGTCGAATATAAAGATACTTTCGGTTTTTGACTTTCTCAGACAAGTTTCGAAATAACGGATCGTGGGTTCCTCGCGGTGGTTGGCATCAAAGAATACAAGGTCCAGAGATTTTGTTTTTCTAATTTCAGCCATTATTGTATAGTCAATATCACCTTCAATTACATTGATATTTTTCCGGTCACAGCGATCAAAATTTCTTGTTGCCAACGAAAGCGTTTCGCGGCATCCTTCAAATGTAGTAACATGCGTGTAATCCGGAGACGACAAATAAAGCGTGTTAATACCGAGGGATGTCCCTAATTCCCAAACGTTTTCCGCTTTGATGCTACAAACCAATCGATACAATAAACTGGAAAACTTAAGAGTGGAGATACCTCCATTTGCAATATCCTTTATTTTTCTTTTTGAATCCCGGTTAATCAATGACGGTGTCCCCAGTGATTTAGTAGTGATATAAATTTCATTTGCAAGAAGTTCTTTCCTGATTTTTTCAATCTCCTTTGCATCCGGAGGAATGTCATCTGATTTGATTGTCTTCTGGTACAATTCAAATACAAAAGGTGCGTGAAGGGAATATTCATTGACTTGCAGCAGCCAATACCTAATAAATTCCTTTATTAAAAAGGTGTTCAAAGTATTTTTTTAATTCAAGCGATAGGGGGCAACCATGGTAAACTCAGGAACTTTCACTCGAAACAATTTTCCATCAATTCTTCTTTCCATTTCGTACCATCCGTGCATTTTTCCGATACCGGATTTTAAATTACAACCAGATACATATTGATGCTCTTGTCCAGGTTCAAGAACAGGTTTTTGACCAACAACACCCTCGCCGCTTACTTCCCTGAGAGCTCCATTGGCATCATATATAAACCACTGCCTGCGCAAAAGTTGAATGGTATGATCGCTGAAATTATGAATGGTGATACGATAGGTGAAAACAAAATGGCATTGTCCCGGACTGGAATAGTCTGGTTGGTATTCGGATTCTACGCTTACCTTTATACCATCTGTTGTTAACGTTACCATTGAATCAAAAATATAAAATTTTGTTGTATTATTCCGAAGATATCAAAAAAGAAGAATGAATACCCCTTATGGACGTTAAAATTGAACCGGGTTGGGGATCAAATTTGAAAGGAGAATTTGCGAAACCATATTTTGAGGAACTTGTTGAATACATAAGAGAAGAATACCAGGTTAATACTGTATTTCCTCCTGGTAAATTAATTTTCAATGCTTTTAACAAATGTGGTTTTGATGAAGTAAAAGTCGTGATCATTGGTCAGGATCCATACCACGGTTTTGGACAGGCAAATGGCCTTTGCTTTTCTGTTGCAGATGGAGTAAAAAAACCTCCCTCGCTGGTAAATATTTTCAAAGAAATCAATAATGACATTGGTTGTGATATTCCCGCGTCAGGAAACCTTGAAAGATGGGCAACGCAGGGAGTATTGATGCTGAATGCAACATTGACAGTACGATCAGGAAATCCTGGTTCACACCAGAAACGAGGGTGGGAGCAATTCACGGATACTGTTATCAATATTGTTTCAGATTCTAAGGAATCTGTCGTTTTCCTTCTCTGGGGAGCTTTTGCACAACAGAAGTCCCAGTTGATCGATTCCGGGAAACATTTGGTATTGAAGTCAGCACATCCTTCACCATTTTCTGCCGACAGGGGATTTTTTGGGAATAAGCACTTCAGTAAGGCAAATGAATATTTGTTAAAAAAAGGTCTTAAACCTATTAACTGGTAATGATTTTGGAATTTTATTTGTAATTTTTCATAAATAATTCAAGTAAAAAATGATCATTTAAGCAATGAAGCATTTTTTCTCAGGAGCTGTATTTTTATTTATTGCTTTGCAAAACGGTTTTTGCCAGACTGATACCCTATCATCCTTACCGGGATCAATCAACGAATATTTTTACAAAATAATGCAGGAAAATGTTTTGTATCCAAAGCTTGCAAAAGATGAGGTGAAGAGTGGAACCTGTTTCCTGACCCTTGAGGTCCATGATAGTGAATTACTATCTGCTACTATTTCAAATTCATTGGGTACGAAATATGATGCCAGTGTTTTTTCAGGATTAGAAAAATTCAAGGCAGTGATGAAGAGCGCCGGTCATGCCGGGTCTTTTGTAGCAATCGTACCAATTACTTTCGGGTTGGATGGTGCTAATTTTGTAAGGACAATAGCTCCACCAATTCTTTGTGATGAAATAAAAGTTATTAGCAGAAACTATAGCAAAGGAATATCACAGGATTTTTTATTAAAAGAATTCCAGAAGGAGTTTAAAAACGGGAATTATGCAAAATCGCTTAAATACCTCGATAATTTGATTTTATTGGATCCTTATAAACCCATATATAGGAGGGAGAGAATCAAGATACTGGTACTATCAGGAGAGAATAAACTTGCTTGTGATGATTATCATTTTCTAAAATATGTGATAAATTATGCTTCATCGCCAGCCTCCCCCTGCGGGAAATAAAAATTGTTACCTTATTATCTTATCAGGTTAAAGAACCTTGTCCACCTGACTTTTCCCAAAAAGCTTCCATGGGGATCTAATGAAAGCCAGATAAACAATGCTTTACCTACAATATGATCTTCCGGAACGAATCCCCAGAATCTTGAGTCCTCAGAATTGTGCCGATTGTCTCCCATCATGAAATAGTAATTTTGTTTGAAGGTGTAACTGGTTACTTCTTTGCCATCAATAAATAGTTTATCATCCTGGATCTTTACATCATCATTCCCTTCGTAATTTTCAATAACAGATCGATAGGTTGCCAATGATTCTCTCGTGATTTCAATGGTCATGTCTTTACCAGGTACAGTAATAGGACCATAGAAGTCAGCATTCCATGGAAAAATCCTTGCGTCAGGATATATCCTTGGTTCTGCAACGCCCTCCTTGCCTTTAATTATCTTTACACTTTCAATAAAAGGCAATTTTTCGAGAGCCAGGGCATCTTCCGGTGTTGTAAAAACATAATAGCCATTACCCCGGATGTCTTTACTGTAATCAGCAATTTCATGCTGCTTAAAAATCCGTTCGTTGATGCGATCTTTGGTATAAATAAAATACCTTTCCTGCATGCCTTCAGGGTTGCTTCCCATTTCACCATTGATATACACCTGTGTATCCCTAACTTCAAGTTTGTCGCCGGGAATAGCTACACAACGTTTTATATAATTGGTTTTAAGATCCACCGGATATTGAAATTCGGGGGGGTAGTTGAAAACAACAATATCATTTCGTTTAACATGTGTAAACCCTGGTAAACGAAATTGGGGTAATTGGATCCATTCAACATAAGAAGGTATTTCGGTACCCCATATTTTTTGATGAGTTAGTGGTACCTGCAGAGGAGTTTTTGGCGATCGTGCACCATAATGTACCTTACTAACAAATAGAAAGTCACCCACGAGCAAGGAATGTTCCATCGATGGTGTTGGAATTGTAAAGGCTTCAAGAATTAACCAGCGGATGATCGTTGCTGCAATTACAGCAAATACAATTGCATCCACCCACTCTCTCATTTTTGATTTTGGTTTCCTGCTTTTTTTCTTTCTAAAAAATGGAATTTCAAAGCCTTTCGTGCTTTTCATTTCATTTTTATTCTCCCCTTCAGCAACTGCTGTTTCCATGTATTATGTGTTATTTAATTTCCTATTAGTAATTAACCTTGAAGTTGTTTACGTAAAAAACGTTCAAAGATCATATTTTTTTGTCGAAATACTAGTTTTCAGTGATTAGAGGTCTAAAAAATCATTCATTGTAAGAAATCCTTTTTGGCCGACAATCCACTCGCTTACCAAAACAGCTCCATTCGCAAATCCATCCCTGTTTTTTGCTTCATGTTTCAACTCAATAGATTCAACTTCATTCTTATAAGAAATAAGATGTGTTCCAGGAGTTTCATTTATCCGATGAGATCTGATGGAGATTTTATCTGAAGAATTTGTACCGGTATCCCATTCCCTCAGTCGTGATATCTGCTGGGTTATTTCATTTGCAAGCATTATAGCGGTTCCACTCGGGCTGTCTTTTTTATGTATATGGTGTGTTTCTTCAATGCTAACAGAATATTCATCGTACCTGTTCATGATTGATGCCAGCTGTTTATTAAGCTTGAAGAAAATATTGACACCAATGGAAAAATTAGCAGCATGCATCATGGTACCATTTTGTTCCATGCAGTATCTTTTTACTTCCTCTAAGTGCTTCTCCCAGCCGGTGGTACCTGTAACAACAGGAATATTTTGTTTGATGCACTTTTTAATGTTTTCAACGGCTGATTTCGGACTCGAAAACTCAATAGCAACATCTGTGTTTAATTCATGAAGTTTATTTATTTCGTCAGCAGAAGGCCCTGTAATACGTGCAACAATTGCGTGATTTCTTTTGAGTGCAATTTTTTCAATTGCTTTACCCATTTTACCATACCCAATAAGCGCAATATTCATCAGAAAGTTAGTTTCAAAGACAACCCCGTTGCAAGATTTGATGTATAATTCACGGGGTTTACAGTAGGATCTACCGATAACGCAAATTGCTTTTTAAAACCAAATTGAATTATATGTGCATCAATATTTGCATCACCGATTTGAAGAAAATATGTAACCACAATCAAAATCATATTAAGGTCCCGATACCTTCTGAACTGATCCCTGTTAGCTCTCAGGTTTTCCGCATCGCGGTTTGTAGTATTTTCAGTATTGGGATCTCCATCGATTTCGGCAATCAGGTTTCTCCTGAAATATTGATAATTGATATTATTTTCATATGCCAAAGATCCAAATAAAAAAAACGCCGAATAAACGATTGGAATTTTCCAATGTTTTCCATTGTATGCCTGCCCTAATCCAGGCACCACAGAAGAAAGTAGTGAGGCATGTGAAGTAGAGTGTGTTGAATCTGATTGAATTGTAAGTGTATCGAGAGGTGTTTCGGTGTATTTATAAACAACCTCCGGATTTACTTCTGATCTTTTCTGACCAAAAGCATAAGTGCAGATAGTTATCCCAATGATTATAAGTACAAATTGCTTCATTAATCCATTAATCCAACTCAAGAATGTCGAGTATCCGATTTAAGTCTTCAATCGAAACAAAAGGGATTTTAATTTCACCTTTGTTTGATTTATCTTTTTTGACTACAATTTTTGAGCCAAAATGGGACGCAAGTCGTTTTTGGAGATGTATTATTTCAGCACTCTGATCAAACCCATTATTTTTTTCCTTCTTTTCAGGTTTAGGGGATGAAAGATTACGTACAAGTGCCTCTACTTTTCTTACTGACAACTCATCTCTAAGAATTTTATTAAATATTGACAGTTGAGCATCAATATTCTCAATGGAAATAAGTGCCCGCGCATGGCCCATTGAAATTTTGTTATCCCTTACTGCAATTTGAATATCAGGGGGAAGTTTGAGAAGGCGGAGGTAATTGTTAATGGTTGTTCTGTTTTTCCCAATCCGATCACCCAATTCTTCATGTTTTAGATTACATTCCGAAATTAGCCGCTGGTAAGAGAGCGAAATTTCAATAGCATTAAGGTCTTCCCTGTGAATGTTTTCAATCAAGGCCATTTCCAGCATTTGCTGGTCGTTGGCAGTGCGAATGTACGCAGGGATCTTAGTTTTACCGGCTAATTTTGATGCCTGTAATCTTCTTTCACCTGAAATCAACTGATATTTCCCGGGACTTATCTGTCTTATGGTAACAGGCTGAATGATATCATGCACTTCGATGGAATTCGCCAGTTCTTTTAGTGATTCTTCTTCAAATTTAGTTCTGGGCTGAAACGGGTTGGCCTCTATGTCGTTTATATTTATTTGACCAAGTCCACTTGCAATAACTGGTTTTGGTTTTTTCAGACCCGTACCCTCTACCCCGGATGAGTCACTAAGCAGTGCACCCAGTCCCCGGCCCAATGCATTTCTTCTTTTTGGAATTTTTGAAGCCATATTCTATTTCAGCTATTCTATTAATGCATTTTTATGTGCAATTTCATTTGCAAGGTTTAAGTAACTTACAGCACCTTTACTTTCTGCATCGTGCATGAGCACAGGAACCCCAAAACTTGGAGCCTCACTTAATTTTACGTTACGGGGCACAATGGTTTTGAATACAATATTTTCGAAATGTTTTTTGACTTCTTCCACTACCTGGTTTGAGAGGCGTACACGTACATCGTACATCGTTAACAGGATACCTTCAATTTCCAGGTTAGTATTAAGACGACTTTGAATGATACGGATTGTATTTAGTAACTTACCAAGACCTTCCAGGGCAAAATATTCGCACTGGACAGGGATGATCACAGAGTCTGCAGCAGTCATAGCATTTACTGTGATTAGCCCCAGAGAAGGGGAGCAGTCAATGATAACAAAATCATAATCTCCTTTAATTCCCTGGAGTGCATCCTTCATTTTTTGTTCACGCAATTCAATATTAACCATTTCCACCTCAGCTCCCACCAGGTCAATGTTAGAAGGTATCAAATGCAAAAAATTCATGTTAGTTTCAACAATAGCATCATGCGCTTCTACATTGCCAACCATACACTCATAAATGCTATTCTCAACTTCATTCGAGTTAATACCAACTCCAGACGTAGAATTGGCCTGCGGATCGGCATCAATAATTAATGTTTTAAAATCCAAAGCTGCCAGGCTTGCAGCCAGATTAATTGCTGTGGTTGTTTTTCCTACGCCTCCTTTTTGATTTGCAACTGCAATTATTTTTCCCATCAATGTTTTTTCCTCAATTGGTTAAGGTGGATCTTCCTATTTCAAGTAGAACTAATTCAATTTGATTTTCCCTGAATTTTTCTATTGCATCATTTTTATCAATTTCTATCATCGGGAATGTATCATAGTGCATTCCGATTACTTTGGAAGTATTAATAAACTTTGCTGCTTTAATTGCGTCATCAACACCCATTGTGAAGTTATCTCCAATCGGCAAAAAAGCAAAGTCGATAGTAAACTCATTGGCAATTAGTTTCATGTCGTACGTGAGAGCCGTGTCGCCTGCATAGTAAAATGTTCCTTCATTCGATTCTACTACGAATCCGGCAGGATTCCCTCCATAGGTGCCATCAGGCATGGAGCTGGAATGGATGGCATTCACCATTTTCACACTACCGAAATCAAACTTTTTCTTCCCCCCGTGATTCATCGGGTGGCCATTGGCAAGCCCTTGATTTTGAAACCAGGTTACAACTTCAAAGGAAGAAATAATTGTCGATTTATTCGTATAAAGCCCTTTAACATCAGCTACATGGTCTTCATGACCATGAGATAATATTATATAATCTGCTTCAATTTTCTTTAAATCAATATCAGATGCTTTTGGATTCGGTGTAATAAAAGGGTCAAAAATCAACGAAATGCTGTTGATTTTTACTCTGAAAGACGCGTGACCATAGTATGTAATTTCCATAAATCCAAGAAAATAAATGAAAGTAACAGGGTGTACAAAGATAGAAGTTTATGCCAATAATTTGCACAGAAATTTATCTATTAAAATAAGGTATTTATTTGCAGTGATAACCCCGTCAGTCACAGATTTTCGCAGTTATCAATATGACTCTTTGGAATTACTTTTTTCCCTTTTTCTTACCTGATGCTTCGCTGGCTTTCATCGCCTGCTCAAGTTTGAGCTGAAATTTTGATTTCTTTTTATCCTTGTTGCGAAGCCTGTTCTCATTGAGTATTGCAAGTATTTTATCTTCATCAACAAACTTTCGTATCAGTGCCTGTTGTGCGAAAGTTACCAGGTTGGCAACGAAATAGTAAAAACTCAATGCTGCAGGGAACGAATTCAACACGAACATGAAGATGAATGGCATCATGTAGGACATTGATTTCATTGGTCCCTGAACTGCACTCACCTGATTATTCGACCATGTATATAAAATTGTAGATGCAGTCATCAATAAAACGAATAAACTCACATGGTCACCATAGAGTGGAATGGTAAATGGAAGGTTTAATACCGAATCATAAGTTGAGAGGTCATCAGCCCATAAAAATGATTCCTGCCGTAGTTCGATTGATCCGGGAAAGAAATAGAACATTGCAAAAAGAATAGGCATTTGAAGTACCATAGGAATGCATCCGCTTAAAGGATTTACACCCACTTGCTGGTACAGCTTCATTTGCTCTTTTTGCTGCTTCTGCATATCATCAGGATACTTGGATTTGAGTTCATCCAATTCCGGTTTCAATACTTTCGTCTTGGCCATTGACAGGTAAGACTTGTATGAAAGTGGTGAGAGCAAAAGCTTAATTATTATTACCAGAATAATGATGATGATTCCATAATTTGAGATGTATTTCTCCAGGAAATTAAAAATTGGAATGATAAGATATTTATTTACAATGTTTACCGGAGGCCATCCCATATACACATTTTTATCAAAGCCTTTTGTTACTTTTTTGAGTACCTGATAATTGTTTGGCCCCAGATAATAAGTAAATGATGCAGCCCCGGATTTGAAATCATCGGCAGGTACTTTCATTGTTACAATTCCAATTTTCACTGTACTTGTATCACTCTCATCAACGGCCATGGATAGTAGTCCTGAGGAGAATTTATTTTTTGCAATGATTGCTGAGGTAAAGAAGTGTTGTTTAAACGAAATCCATGAAGTGGAAGCAAGGCTTTCTTCTTCAAGATCTGTAGATCGTTCTGAAAATCCATCAAATCCATCTGCAAGGGTATAGTAGTTTACTGCTGCCCTGATTCGGCTGTCCTCAACATCATGTTCCAGGTTTTTCATCCTGTTCTCCCAGCGATAAATGGCATCCGTTTGCAGGAAAGCATCCAAACCCTTTAATTCAATGCGATATCCAATTTGGAAACCGGAAGAAGGTATCGCGTAAATCTGTTTTACCTGTCTGCCGTCTTCAAGGTCAAGTGTAAATGTTAAATAAGTTGTGTCAGCCCTTTTAGTTTTAGATGTTTTGTAATACAGTTCATTCAGGTTGACAGAATTAGTGGCTCCGGTAAGCGTGAGTGAGTATTTTGAAGAATTTTCATCAATTAAAATAAGGGGCTTTTTATAGTAAGTTAAAAAGTCTTTAAGATGGACCCTTGAAATAACACCACCTTTTGAATTAAATGAAAATATTCCGTCTTCATTTTCAATTGTTGTAATATTTGACTCCCCGGTGCCTCCATTTGAAAAAATCCCGTATTTGAATTTATTTTCCTGAGAAACTGCAGAATCGCTTATGGCTGAAAGGTTTTGTTCAGGTTGAATTTGCGCCGGGATAGGAAGACTTTCATCAATTTGTTCCTGTTCAGGTTGGGTTTGCGCAGGTTCATCAACCTGGGGGCTGAAGAACTGAAAATAGATGATCAACAATAATGACATCAGGATTAAACCTGTTGCTGTATTTTTATCCATCGAGTGGTTATTTTAAAAACGGATGCAAATTTAAAGATTTATTACTTCCTTTTTATATGAATTCTTTTTGAATTTAAGGGCTGCTTCCACAAACTTAACAAACAAGGGATGAGGACAGTGGACAGTACTCCTCAATTCGGGATGAAATTGCGTACCAATAAACCATGGATGGTCTTCCAGCTCCATTATTTCCACCAGGTTAGATTTCGGATTAATTCCTGAAGCAATCATTCCGGCATTTTCAAATTCTTCGAGGTATTGATTGTTAAATTCATAGCGATGGCGATGGCGTTCCGAAATTTTGCTTACTCCATAAACAGCATGCACCTTGGATCCTTTGCTTAGATTGCAGGGATAGGCTCCTAGTCGCATGGTTCCGCCCATATTGGTTATGTCTTTTTGGTCATTCATCAAATCGATAACGGGATCGGGTGTTTGAGGATGGATTTCAGTTGAGGAGGCCTGGGGCATTTTTAAAACATTTCTGGCGAATTCCGATACAGCGCATTGCATACCCAGGCAAATTCCCAGGAATGGTATTTTATTCTCACGTACATACTGAATTGCAATAATTTTTCCTTCAATTCCCCTTTCTCCAAAACCGGGTGCAACCAGTATCCCCGACAGGTTTTCCAACTGGTTGCCCACATTTTGCTGCGTAATTCCTTCCGATGAAATCCAGCGGATATTAACAGTACACTCATTTTCAGCACTTGAATGTATAAAGGATTCAGCAATTGATTTATAGGCATCCGGAAGCTCCACATATTTTCCCACCAGGCCGATCTCTACTTCTTCTGTCGGGTTTTTTAGTTTGCCCAGGAAGGCTTTCCATTCGTCAAGATCAGGTTCTGATTTAGGAAGTTTTAACTTTGACAGCACCCTTTCGGCAAGCTTTTCTTTGCGCATTAAAAGGGGGACGTCATAAATAGATTCGGCATCCATGGCTTCGATGACTGAATTGAGCTGAACGTTACAGAACAGGGCAAGTTTTTTACGAAGTTCTATAGGCAATGATTTTTCGGTACGGCATACCAGGATATCTGGTTGAATACCAGCTTCAAGCAGCTGTTTTACAGAGTGTTGTGTTGGTTTGGTTTTAAGTTCTTTGGCAGCGCTAAGGTAAGGGATGAGTGTGAGGTGGATGGATAAAAAATTACTGGTTCCCAGGTCCAGTTTTGCCTGCCGTACTGCCTCAATAAACGGTAATGATTCAATATCGCCAACACACCCGCCAATTTCTGTGATGATTATGTCATATTCGCCGGACTTGTCAAGTTTAAAAAAGTTAGACTTGATTTCATCGGTTATGTGCGGGATAACCTGAACAGTTTTTCCCAGGTAGTCTCCCCGTCTTTCTTTTGTGATTACGTTGTTATAAATGCGGCCCGTGGTTACGTTATTATCCTGCGAGGTGGTGATGCCGAGGAAGCGCTCATAGTGACCCAGATCCAGGTCGGTTTCGGCACCGTCATCGGTGACATAGCACTCGCCGTGTTCGTAAGGGTTGAGCGTACCCGGATCGATGTTGATATAGGGATCAAATTTTTGGATTGTAACGGAAAAACCCCGGGCCTGGAGGAGCCTCCCAATGGACGCTGAGATGATTCCTTTTCCGAGGGAAGAGGTTACCCCTCCGGTGACAAAAATATGTTTAGCGGTTTTGGATTTTTGGGATGCCATAAGTCAAAATCAGTGCAGTATAGTTATATAAAATATTACTTATTCAAGTTTTGATCGTAGATAAGACCGTAACTTATGGGACACAAAGGTAGCAGGAAAGTGGTGGAAACGATGAAAAAATAAAAATTTATTAAGGTTTTGGGTGATATATGATTATCTTAAGACGATTTTTTAATGGGTTGGGGGTTACAAAACATAATTTCGGGGTATTTACAAATTGATATGGGCTACATAAATCTGATCAAAACCTCAAAACTTAATTTTAACTAATTTTTCTTGATGCTGCGCGGGTTACAAAATAAA
>CAZONK010000108.1:0-11754 GCA_964581095.1 uncultured Roseivirgaceae bacterium | reverse complement strand
GTACCTCGGTGCCTGCAACATCAATTATCGTTGTATCGGGCTCGCAATACATGATGGGCGAATCAATGAGGTGATTGTAATTTTCTGTTGTAAAATGGTCTATTTCCGTTCCATCAGATACGTATTGCAACATTTCCTTTTCAATTGTACTTGACATGACCGGTGAATATTCAGGTATCAGACCAGTGCTACCATAAAATGCCTGGGGCCGCACTACTTTGAGATCGAAGGGGAGTTCCTTCATTCCCTCAAAATACCCAAAAAATCCACTTGTATTGATCACAAAATTCTTACCGTCATCAATATTTGTTCCAGCCATCGGGTACACCTGGTTCCCTTTGATGTCAGTATCGAAGATATCTTCAACCAGATAGGTGACTTTTACAAGTTTATTGGATTTAGAAAATGTCCATGTATTATCGTCAAGCCTTTTGGTGGTAAGGTTTCTTCCCTTTTTATCATACGCCTTGAGATCTGAAACAAATCTTCCATAGTCCGCAACCCTGTAAGTTCCTGGAATAATTTTGGGCAGGTAAAAGTTTATTTCATTGGATTCAATTTCCGGAGCTAAAAGAGTGACAAGCAATTTGTCATCCTCAACATGTGCTAAATTAAGGATGTAGGTGTATTTGGCAATTTGAGCGAACCCGTGTAAGGATGCGAATGTGAAAAGAGCTATAGTAAATAGGATACGCATAACGATTTTTTTGTTTATCACACTTAACGATATACTGATTTATTTGTTCTCACTTTTTTGACGAACGGCATCGGGTACTTTGCACCCTGTTTCCTGATTGGTATCTACGATATGAAAAATTTTCCAGCCTTCATCTGTTTGATGAAGTAAAAAGTTATCAACGCCACAATGATGAAATTTCCCATCCAGGTAAAATGCAAACTTTGTCCATACACTGGCCAGATCCCCGTCTATTTGTACTACTGAGTCCCAAATAGGTTCGTCATGAACTTCTTCTAAGCCTGCCCCGATATAATTTAGCCAACCCTGAACTGAACTTGTTGGGGTCACAATCGTTTTCCCTTCTTTGTTTGCTACACGTTGCATAACAGCCCCTTTTTCGAATGTTTTACTCACCCGGGCAGAATCACCCGTACGATACCCTTCAAATAATTCATTCACAACTGCTAAAACATCATCCCTGGCATCGGGGTTAGCCGGGTCATTTGGTTGTCCGTAAGAAATATTCAGGATAAATAGTCCTGATAAACAGATTATGGAGGGAAACATGATTTTTCTCATAGTAATAGTGATTTATTCTCATTTATATTTCATGTAAATTTCGATAGTATTGATTTTTCTACAACAAGTTTTTTATCAACGGAATATGAAAAACGAAAACTACGGACGGAAATTCAGGCCGGAAACATTAATGATGTCGTATGGTTACGATCCTGAATTATCTGAAGGAGCGGTCAAATGCCCGATATTTCAGACATCTACATTTGCTTTTAAGAGTGCAGAAGAAGGCAAGGCATTTTTCGAAATTGCCTATGGGTTGCGAAAGAAAGAACCCCAGGAAGAGCTTGGCCTGATCTATAGCAGGTTAAATAACCCGGACCTGGAAATCCTGGAAAACAGGCTAACACTGTGGGATGAGGCGGAAGAGTGTGCCGTATTTGAATCAGGGATGTCCGCTATTTCAACAACCCTGTTAGAGTTTCTTAGCCCCGGTGATGTGCTTTTATATAGCAGTCCTGTGTATGGGGGAACAGATTATTTTATTAAGAATATTCTGACCCGTTTCGGGATTGAAGTAGTGGAATTCAAATCTGGAATGAGGATAGAAGAGGTAATGAAGGATATTGACAATACGGGTAAGGAGGACAAACTTAAAATGATATTTGTAGAAACCCCGGGTAATCCTACAAACGCCCTGATCGATCTTGACAGTTGCCGGAAAATTGCCGATAAGTATTCCACAGACAAGAATAAAGTCCTGATAACTGTAGATAATACCTACCTGGGACCGCTATGGCAGCATCCTTTGAAGCTGGGTGCTGATATTGTAGTTTATTCAGCAACAAAATATATTGGAGGACATAGTGATGTGATAGCGGGTGCAGTGTTGAGCAGTAATGAAATTATGCTGCGAATAAAGGGGTTACGGACATTTTTGGGTAATATGGCAGGACCGTGGACAGGTTGGTTACTAATGCGTAGCCTGGAAACACTGAAGTCCAGAATGGAGACTCAGGTAATAAATGCACAAAAAGTGGCTTCTTATCTCCAAAACCATTCCAAAGTTGAAAAAGTATATTACCTGGGATTGATTACACCCGAAGATGGAGTGCAATATGAAATTTACCAGAGACAATGCCTCTCCCCTGGAGCAATGATTTCATTTGATGTAAAAGGAGGTGAGAAAGAAGCATTCATATTCCTGAATTCACTTAAGATCATGAAGCTTGCTGTAAGCCTAGGTGGAACCGAAAGCCTTGCAGAACACCCGGCTACAATGACACATAGCGATGTGGATGTTGATGAACGTAATTCTTTGTCAATTACAGAAAAATTGATTAGGTTGTCCATTGGTGTAGAGCATCCCGATGATTTGATATGGGATATAGAACAAGCATTGGAACATGTTTAGAAATTGGAAATTTTTATCAGGTATATTTTTGCTGTTTTTTGTTACAGTCAATGTTTATGGGCAAAAAACCGATCGGGATCAGATTGATAAATTATTTAATCTGGTACGTAATAAATATTCGGGTGACAGCGCTTTCAATACAGTAGCTTATGTTGAAAAATTCTGGAGAATAGCTGGAAATGAAGGATTTGACAACTCTATTCGATGGGTTGAGCAAATACTTAAAAGTGCAGGATACATAGAGGGCACAGAAGATTCAGATAACCCGTTAACGTACCGTATTGAGCGTCGTCCTATGAAGCGATTAACATGGCGGCCGGTTGATGCAGAGGTGAAAATTAGTGGAATCGATGAACCGCTACTAACCTATGAAGCAAATCGTAGTATGATTGCTGTAAATTCATGGGCTACCGATGGGGTGATCAAAGGGGAGGTAGTTTACATTCCCGAACCCTTTGATGAGAATATCGAAAAAGTAAGTGTAAAGGGAAAAATTGTGTTTACTGATGCCCGACTGAGAGCAGTACATGGGCAAGCATTAAAAAAAGGAGCGATCGGAGTATTTGTTTATAATATGCCTGATTATCTTAATCCCGGGAAAAACATAAATTCAATTCAATTCAGGAGTATAAGGCAAGATCAAAAGTCGAAACCATGGGCAATAATTTTATCGAACAGGGCAAGATCCATCCTTCTAAAACACATTGAAGAAAAAGGGAGAGTAAGTGTGAGTGTTATGATTGACACACGCCTGTATGAATCTGAAGAATTAACACTGGTTGCAGAAGCCAGGGGTCAAAAATACCCTGAAAAACGTTTTGTATTGAGTGCACATGTACAGGAACCCGGTGCAAACGACAATGCTTCAGGTGTGGGTGCCCAGGCAGAAATGGCGCGTGTCCTTGGAGGATTTATCAGGAGCAATGAATTTATTCCAGATCGCACAATTACGTTTTTATTTGGGGACGAAATCATTTCAACACGGAGGTTTATCAGTGATGATAAAGAACGTGCCAAAAATATAATGTGGGGTATGAGTCTTGATATGGTAGGTGAGGATACTGAAAAGACAGGGGGTACATTTCTAATTGAGAAAATGCCAGATCCGGCAGCAGTCTGGCTTCGTGGTGATGATAAACATACAGAATGGGGAGGCCGGGTAATGGATCCTAAGGACATAGTTCCTCACTACTTTAACGACCTGGCTCTGAATATTTTTGAAAGACAAGGAATTCATGCCAATTGGGAGGTTCGTTCTAATCCATTTGAAGGAGGAAGCGATCACGTTCCTTTTTTAAGGGCGGATATTCCGGGCTTACTTCTGTGGCATTTTACAGACCAGTTTTATCATACAGATGGAGACAGAATTGATAAAGTTTCCTCTAAAACACTTGAGAATGTTGGTACAGGTGCATTGGTAACAACTATGTTCCTGGCTAATTCAAATACAGATGCAGCTATGCAAACATTGGACATTACTTTTCAGGCTGCCTCAAACAGACTTGATAAAGAGTTTAGCAACAGTGAAAAAATACTTATCGCCGGAGGTGACCCCCAGCACGAAATTGGTGTATTAACCCTGTGGATCAATTACTATCAGAACGTATTGGATTCAATTGGAGAAATGACTACAGAAGGTCAGTCAGTTGATGAGCAAATAAAAAAATATAAGCTAAAAGTAAAAGTAAAAGGTCAGGAAATGATAAATAAGTTAACTCCCTGACAAAAGAAAATATTAATTACAGCCATATGAAAGACAAAGAACATAAATCGGATAGCAAGGTAAAAAAAATATCGAAAGGAGATTATGAAAAGGAATTGATAAGCCTTCATGAAAACCTGGTCGATTTGCAGGAATGGATCAAGCATGAAAAGTTAAAGGTGGTGGTAATATTCGAGGGTAGGGATGCTTCGGGTAAAGGTGGAGTGATCAAACGAATCACGGCTCCGTTAAATCCGAGGGTATGCAGGGTAGTTGCATTAGGTGTGCCTACTGAGCGCGAAAAGTCGCAATGGTATTTCCAACGTTATGTTGCGCACCTTCCGGCTGCCGGTGAAATGGTTCTTCTCGATCGGAGTTGGTACAACCGGGCAGGAGTGGAAAAAGTAATGGGGTTTTGTACCGATGAAGAATACCAGGAATTTCTGCGCTCTTGTCCTGAATTTGAACGTATGCTGGTAAGGTCTGGTATAATTTTGGTAAAATACTGGTTTTCGGTCAGTGACGAAGAACAGGAGAAAAGATTTAATGAGCGTATTACCAACCCCCTTAAGAGATGGAAAATAAGCCCGATGGACGTACAGTCAAGAGAAAAGTGGCTTGAATACTCCAAAGCAAAGGATGAAATGTTTGCTTATACTGATACCAAACAAGCACCCTGGTATGTAGTAAATGGAGAGGATAAAAAGAGGGCCAGGTTAAATTGTATACATCATTTGTTACAACAAATCAAGTATGAAAAAATTGAGTACGAAAAGATTGATCTCCCTGATTTACCTCAATACAAAAACTATGTCAGGCCACCCATGGATTACCAGACCTTTGTACCTGAAGTGTATTGATATTTAGTTGGCTGGTGCTTCGCTGTTTTGTCGATTTCTCTGGTTATACCTTTCGCTATGATCCATTAAATATACAATGATGGCATACACACCGATTGCTGTTCCCAATGGGAAAACCGGTAGTGAAATTATCCCCAAAATGAAAGCAAGGATTAAAGCCCATTTTTTACCATTTAATAAGCCAATGCCTGCAATAAATGATGGAATTGAATAGAATATTATAATCATTCCAACGACATATTTTAGTACGTAGGCAACAAACTTAACTTCTTCTTCTTCTGCCAGGTATTCCAGCGCGACCGATACAATTTGAATGCCCATTGTAAATAAGGCAATTTTCAGGATTGCATAGCTAATGAAAAGTATTCCGAGTGTGCGTTTGTGCTTATTGACGTGTTCCACTTTGGTTGCTGTTAGTATAATGTTTTACAAGGTACTGTTTTATACGTAACACTGCCAGAAATGTTTTAATAAATGTAGTTTCTTGATTGGGGAGTCGTTTATTGGTGGGAATGAAAATGCCCGGCACCGAATAAGCAGATGAATCCGGGCCGGACAGTGGGCTTACATCATTGATACCAAAACCATCATTGCAAGCACCATATAACCACCAACAAAGCCAAATAATGTGTCAAAAAAGTATTTTTTAATAGTTTCCATAATTTTAAATTTTTGTTCTCTGCTTCTAAGACACACCAAAGGGGGATCACCCTTATTTGAAATGTGAGAATTTCGAAAAAAATTTGTATAATTCATATTATCAGCTACTTACGTCATCTTCGGGCTTGACCCGGAGATCCCCATTTTTTGAAACGCCCCTCAAACAAACAGATTCCGGATCGCGCTTGAAAAACAAGGTATGTTTTCTTACCGAAGTGTACTGCACTTGCCCGGGATGACAGTACAGTATTTGTACTGGGACATGCCTTCGCCTCCTTCGCTTCACGATAGCTAGCGTAGCTCAGGATGGCTTGGGGACAGAAATTACATTTCATCGCTGAAAATCAACGGTTCAGGAAGTAATAATTTATAGTGTCATTTCAATATTAGAAATTAGCTGCATGAATTCAAGAACTATAGGATGTTAATAATTGAAAACAGATGAAACAAGCTATTCTTTTTTGTTTTACAATATTACTTTCAGTGAGTGCAATTGCTCAAACTATTGTTCGGGGTAATGTAAAAGATGCAAATGGTGAAGAAATAATCGGGGCTAATATTTACCTGGAGGGAACCTATGATGGTACTACATCAGGAGTAGATGGCTCTTTTGAGTTTACAACCTACGAAACAGGTGAAATGATCCTGATTGTAAGTTTTATTGGTTATGAAAATTTCAAAAAACCTCTGCTTTTATATGGGAAAGAATATTTATTTAAAATAATACTCAAGGAGTCCATCAATCAGATGAAAACACTTGTAATCACTGCGGGCACATTTGAAGCTTCAGATGAAAGTAAGAATGAAGTACTGCGACCACTTGATATAGTTACAACAGCAGGTGCTACTGCTGATATTGCCGGTGCATTGAATACATTACCCGGTACCCAGACGGTAGGTGAAGAGGGCCGGTTATTTGTTCGGGGCGGTGACGCGTATGAAACAACCACATTTATTGATGGGATGCTCGTGGTTGATAGCTATGAACGAAGTATTCCAAATGTTCCTACCCGGAACAGGTTTTCACCAATGATGTTTAAAGGCGCAAGCTTTTCAACCGGTGGATATTCGGCTGAATATGGGCAGGGGCTTTCATCGGCATTGATCTTAAACACAAAAGATGTGGCTGTTCAAAACCGCTCTGATTTTTCAATTATGTCTGTTGGATTGGAAGCAGCACATACCCAAACATTCAGAGACGCGTCACTTACTGCCAAACTTGGATACATAAACCTGTCGCCTTATTACAACCTGGTGAAACAAAACGTTGACTGGACGACAGAACCTACTGCTTTGGATGGTAATCTTTCGTATCGCCAAAAGGTAAGGAATAATGGATTGCTCAAAATGTATGGGAAGTTCAATTTTTCAGAAATGGCTGTAAATTATTATCCGGTTGACAGTTCTGGATACTCTCCAGTCCAGATTAATAATGACTATGGACATTTGACTATTTCTTACGCAGATATTTTAAAAGACGGATTGACAATGAAATCTGGGTTATCGTACACACGCACGGTAGATGATATCATTAATGAAAATGAAATTATTAATCAATCCCATTATAGTTATCATGCTAAACTTACTTTTGGATATGACCTGACCAAAAATGTTGTTTTGAATTTTGGTGGTGAATATTTCAATCATGACAATACACAAGACTATCATAATCAAGTTGGTAATTCAAATAATGTATTTCATTACAACGAAAGCATATATTCAACTTTCCTGGAAAGCGACTTGTATCTTTCTCAAAAACTACTTGCGCGTATAGGCGGTAGAGTAGAACACAATACACTTAGTAATACATCATCACTGGATCCGCGATTTTCAATGGCATACAAAACAGGCGAACAGTCACAGTTTTCCATTGCATATGGGATTTTCAGACAATCAGCTCCTCCCAATTTGCTTCGAATTGCTAATAGCCTTGCATCGGAAAAGGCCGAACATTTTATTCTCAGCTATCAGGCCTCAGTCAATAACCGGATATTCAGAATAGAAGCCTATCGTAAAAACTATAGTGATCTCGTTAAGTTTGATCCTCTGCGACAATATCAACCATCGGCATATTCAAATGAGGGTAGTGGGTACGCGCGAGGAATTGATCTGTTCTGGAGGGATAATGAGTCGATACCCAATGCTGATTATTGGGTTAGTTACTCTTTCCTTGACACGGAGCGTGATTACCGCGACAATCCTGTTATGGCTGTACCCACATTTGCTTCAGCACACAATGTATCTGTGGTTTACAAGCATTTTGTTTCTTCGATAAAATCACAGTTGGGCCTTACATATACCTATGCTTCGGGCAGGCCTTACAATGACCCGAATATTCAGGATTATAATTCAGAACGTACTAAAAATTACCATGATTTGAGCGCAAATGTTAGCTATTTGATGCGACAAAATATGATTTTGTATGTAAGCGTTACAAATGTTACCGGTCGGGAAAATATTTTTGGTTACGAATACCAAAACAGCCCCGATGCTGATGGTATCTATGATCGCAGGTCTGTTACCCTGCCAGCACCGCGGTTTTTATTCGTTGGGTTTTTTATCACCCTTTCAAAAGATGGAACCATGAACCGACTACCAAACCTCTAAATATGAATTTTAAAACTACACATACTATGAAAAAAATATTATTAATTATCCTTGGTATTTCTGTGGCAATATTTGCCTATGCTGAAAAAGACCCTTATAAAAAAGCGATGAAATCCACACTTGAACAAATGTCCGGTGCCTCTACTTCCGATGAATTTCAATCCGTTGCGAATAAGTTTAACAGGATTGGAGAAGCTGAAAATGTAAAATGGCTCCCGTTCTATTACGCCTCCTATGCGATGACCATATCTTCAGCTATTGAGGAAGACCCGGTTAAAAAAGACCAAAAGCTGGATGCTGCACAAATCATGTTGGATAGAATAAATGATATTGATCATGATGAATCAGAGGTGCTTGCATTACAAGGGTTTATTTATATGATCCGGATTGGCGTAGATCCTGCCGAAAGAGGGCAGGAATATTCAATAAAAAGTGCCGATGTATTACAAAAATCAAAAAAGATCAACCCTGAAAATCCAAGGGCACTTTTTATGATGGCCCAATTAAGTTATGGTACTGCCCAATTTTTTGGATCAGATATTTCCGAAGCCTGTGAGTTAAATGATGCTGCCCTTAATATATTTGAAACATCTGATCAACAAAAAGATAGCCTGTTTCCTTCCTGGGGTATTAACCAGGTACTGGAATTTAAAAAAAGGTGTTCAAAATGATATAATTTTAATTTAATTATGAATCCTAACGATCCTTCATGTAAACCAACAAAAAAGAGAAACCTTTTTAAAGAGATTTTTCTGGTTGCCATATTCGGATTTCCCATGTTTGTTTTATTTTGTCCAAAATGCTTTTCATTTTCAGATATTGAATTGTTGCTAAAGGCAGGTATATATTCATCATCAATTTGGGTAGTGATGTGGTTTGGGAATGGATTTATCACCGATTACCTTGATTCTAAAGTAAGCTGGTTGAAAAATCCTGCTAAGAGATTGATTCTTGGGATCATTGCATATATTGTTTATCCAATTCTCGGAATGTTTGCGGTAACCTGGCTATTTCACACCTTGTGGGGCTTTAATTCAGATGGAGCTACCCTTGTAGGGTCATTAAAATACGGGATTCCTGCTGTAATCATAACATTTGTCATCGTCTCTGTTCTCAGTGCGCACAAATTTTTCATCTCCTGGAGACAATTGGCCGTAAATGAAGAAAAGGTAAAAAAAGAGGCGGTGGTTTCGCAGTATGAATCTTTGAAGAACCAGGTAAATCCGCATTTTTTGTTTAATAACCTTAATGTATTGACTACACTCATTTACAAAAATCAGGATGAGGCCGCAAGTTTTGTTAAACAGTTGTCAAAAGTATATCGATATGTCCTCGATGTTAAGGACCGGGAAATAGTATCATTGGATTCGGAAATTGGATTTATTAAGTCTTATGCATTTATGCAACAGACAAGGCATAGTTCAAGCCTTGACATTTCCATACGAACCCCCAAAAACTCATCGATAAAGGTTGTACCTCTTTCACTGCAAATGCTTGTGGAAAATGCAATCAAGCATAATGAAATCTCAGAAGAGAATCCATTGAAGATTTCAATAAATGTAGATCAGGACTATATTGTTGTTTCAAATAATTTGCAAAAGAGGGCAGTAAAAGAGGATGACAGGAATTCAATTGGACTTGAAAATATACATTCCAGGTATAAATTTCTTACCGACAAGCCTGTAATTGTTGAGGAAGGGCCTGAATATTTTTCTGTTCGGATACCTATACTGATCCTGGAAGAATCTGCATTAGGATGAAGGATAATAAAATCAACGTTTTAATTATTGAAGACGAGAAACTTGCAGCCCAGCATCTTGAAAAACAAATTGCATCCCTGGAACTGTATGATATTAATATACTGGAATCGGTTAATTCAGTAAAAAACTCAATAAAGTGGTTTTTGAAAAATGAAAAGCCCGATTTAATTTTTATGGACATCGATTTAGGGGATGGACTTTGTTTTGAAATATTTGAAGTGGTTGAACTAAACACTCCGGTAATATTTACAACTGCATATGATGAATATGCCATTAAGGCATTTAAGGTAAATAGCATTGACTATTTGCTAAAACCAATTGATAAAGAAGATTTAGAAGGTGCGTTGCTTAAATTCTCAAATTTGACACAAACAGATGCGGGTAATATTTCAGGTAAAATTTCTGATATTCAGCAATACATGGCACCGGAATTCAAAGAGCGGTTCATTATCAAAATCGGCGAACACATTAAGTCTGTTCCCACTAAAACTGTTGGATTTTTTTATAGCAGGGACAAAGCTACCTATGCATGCAGTACTGTGGATAGCCGGAATTATTTACTTGATTACACATTGGATACAATAGAAACCTTGATCAATCCTGTAGAATATTTCAGGATCAACAGGAAGTATATCGTAAGGTTTTCATCGATACAGGACATTATTGCATATTCAAACAGCCGTTTACGATTGATCCTGAATAATTGTGATGATCCGGAAGTAATTGTTGCCCGGGACAGGGTGAACTCTTTCAAATCCTGGCTGGATCGATAGTTGTAATCTGATTTTCCAAAGCAAAAAGTCCGGGATAAAAAAAGTTGGCAGTTGGCAGTTAGTCTAACTGTATTTGTCCTAAACTTCTACCTTGTATTTGCAGACCCTGGGCATTTTATCGGTTTTATAACATTTACATTCCCCTGCGACCTTCACAATTTTCGACTATATTTAATCAAAAATCAGATACCCATACAGTAGCTATAAAGCATAGAGTGCTTATAGCCACTCGTTAGAGGCTATTTACTCGTCTTGATATGTTAGAAAAATTCGTTCTCAAAGCCAAGCATTGGCAGATTTTCATTTCATTACTTATTCCTTATTCTCTTTATTCAGTTATACCAGATACAAGTGTTTTGGTGGTTCAGATCAAGACGATTTTCATGTGGATAGCATATTACTCTTGGGTGTATGTATTAGGCAAGGCGTTAAATTATTGTATTCCGCGTAGACATATGCTATCAGATGGTTTTATGACTTTCAATTTCTTCTTTTTCATAATTGGATTTACAATACTCCAACTACTACTTGACCCAGGCACTACTGTTACCTTTCATGGATTTGCTGCTCTATTATTCTTTTACTACTTCTTCTCTTTTCTATACCTTTTTTATTTTGCTTCAAAAGCTCTAACCTCGGCAGAAAAAGGAAAACGAACCTCTTTTGGAAATCACATTGGGGAAATGTTTTTGTTAATGTTTGGCTTTATAGGGGTATGGTTCATTCAGCCAAGGGTTAATCAGTTATATGAAGCAAATAGAGAAGAATTTGAAGATGAGTAAA
>CAZONK010000107.1:4824-11786 GCA_964581095.1 uncultured Roseivirgaceae bacterium | reverse complement strand
TAATCTATAAATAATGAAGGATTCATTTCATTGAATGATTATAATTGTAAATGAATCCAGAATAAGTATGATTACAACCAAAAAAAGTTTACTCCTCCCTCTTTACATTTCAATATTTATTCTGATATCCTTTTTTGGGCAGGCACAGCATATTTCAGAATACTCATCTACCTTGTTAGCTGGGGAATGGGCAGACCATACCATGCAATCTATGACGATCGATGAAAAGATTGGCCAGCTATTTATGATTGCAGCTTACTCTAACCGGGATTCGACTCACGCAGATAAAATCATTAAACTGATAAAACAATATCATGTTGGTGGCTTAATTTTTTTCCAGGGGACTCCTGTGACCCAAACCAAACTACTAAATCAGTATCAGTCCCAATCCAAATTGCCCTTGTGGGTGGCCATGGATGCAGAATGGGGTGTTGGGATGCGGCTTGACAGCACAATGAGTTTCCCCTATCAAATGACCCTGGGGGCCATACAGGATAATGAATTGATTTATAAAATGGGATTCGCCATTGGAAAACAATTCCGAAGGCTGGGAATGCATATGAATTACGCCCCTGTACTGGATGTGAATAACAATGCGGCAAACCCGGTTATTAATTTCCGGTCATTTGGTGAAAATAAATTCAACGTAGCTGAAAAAGGCCTGGCCTATATCCATGGCCTGCAAGATGCCAATGTATTAGCTACAGGCAAACATTTCCCCGGTCATGGAGATACAGAGGTCGACTCACATAAGGACCTCCCGGTTATAACCCAATCCTGGGATAGACTCGAATCACTGGAATTGTATCCCTTCAAAGCGGCAATGCAAAATGGTCTGGAAGGTGTAATGGTGGCTCACTTAAACATACCTTCCCTCGATGATACTGAGCATCTTCCATCTACCCTGTCAAAAAGGATCGTGAAAGGTATTTTGCGTGATAGCCTTGGATTCAATGGACTAGTATTTACAGATGCCTTGCAGATGCAGGGCATTACTAAATATTACAAACCCGGTGAAATTGAGATGATGGCATTGCAAGCAGATAACGATGTACTCCTGTTTCCGGAGGATATGCCCATTGCTGTCCGATGGATTAAAGAATCGATCCGGACAGGGAAACTAAAAGAATCGCTAATTGAAGAAAAATGTAAAAAAATATTAGTTGCGAAATATTTACTGGATGTCTCTGGTACTGCCACTCCAACTAATAATCTTCATAAAGATATTAACACATTGTCAGATCAGTTATTGAATCGAAAATTACATAGATCTGCAATCACAGTTATCAAAAACAACAACCAGTTGCTCCCCCTGAAGCGCCTTGACACATTGAAGATTGCATCACTGCATATCGGATTTGGCAAACAAAATATTTATGAAGAACGCTTGAGGAAATATACCGATGTTGATCACTACGTTGTATCAATTGAAGATCTGACAAAAAAGAGATCATCGATTCTGGACAGTCTTGAAAATTACAATCTTGTTTTAGCAGGCGTGGATAACCTGAGTAAATGGCCTTTCAAAAATTATGGGGTCACCGAAGAACTGGATGATTTTCTTGGCGAATTATTTATGAATAACCGAACAATCCTCACCTGGTGGGGAAGTCCTTACGGCTTATCAAAAATCATTGATTTTGATATGGCACAAGCTATAATTGTTACATACCAGGAAGACGAACTGATGAATGATTTTGCAGCCCAGGTCATATTCGGGGGCTTGAAAGCAAATGGAAAGCTACCGGTTTCTCTTAATAGCAACTATCCGGAAGGAACAGGTTTCGATCTTCGGGATCGCATCCGGTTTAGCTATCTTTTGCCCGAAGAGGCCGGGCTGGACGGGTTGTACCTGACAACCAAAATTGACTCAATCGCTAAAATGGCTGTTGCAGAAGGTGTAGCGCCGGGATTACAGGTATTAGTGGCACGTGATCAAAAAATAGTGTATCACAATACGTTTGGCTACCATACCTATGACTCCCTCAGGAAAGTAAAATCCGATGATATTTACGACCTTGCTTCAGTCACGAAAATTACGGGCGCCCTTCCGGCACTGATGCGCCTTCACGATGAAAACAGGTTTGATCTTGATGCCACACTTGGAGATTACCTGGAGGAATTTAAAAAAGGTAACAAAAAAGATATCAAAATCCGTAAAATATTGAGCCACAATGCCAGGTTGAAAGCATGGATTCCCTACTGGAAAACAACAATTAAGAAAAACGGAAAGTACAGGCGTAAAACATTATCAGCTGATTCCAGCGCCAGTTACCCGATTAAACTGACCGATCAATTGTATCTACACAAGGATTACAAAAATAAAATATACAAAATGATCTATAAGTCAGACTTATTACCTGAAGAAGGATATGTTTATTCGGGATTATCATTTTACCTCTGGCCCAAAGTAGTATCAACTCTTGTACAGGATGACTTTGAGCACCATTTAAAAAACACTTTTTATAAACCTCTCGGAGCAACTAGCATTACCTATAATCCTTATAAGTATTTCTCCCTGAACCGAATCATTCCCACTGAAGTGGATACCTTTTTTAGAAAAGTGCCACTCCATGGCCGTGTCCATGATGAAGGGGCTGCTATGATGGACGGTGTATCTTCCAATGCAGGACTGTTTGCAAGCACCAATGACCTTGCAAAAGTTATGCAGATGTATCTGAATATGGGTACGTATGGAGGGGAACAATTTATTTCAGTTAATACTCTTGAAAAATTTACCTTTTGCCATTATTGTGAACAGGGAAACCGTCGTGGGTTGGCATTTGATAAACCTGTTCTTGAAGATAAAGAACGCGGATCAACAGCCATTGAAGCAAGTTCCAATAGTTTTGGACATTCAGGCTATACAGGCACTTTCGCCTGGGCGGATCCTGATACGGGAATACTATTTATTTTTATGTCAAACCGGGTATATCCTACCCGGGAAAACCGAAAACTGTATCAATTGAACGTCAGACCTTCAATGCACCAGGTGGTTTATGATGCAAGAATGGAGTGATTTATTAATAAAATTGGATAAAAATAGTGTTTTTCTTCATATTCAGTCCATTTCTTACACCCGGTATTCTACAAAATCGTGTCCGTATTACCGATCGAATTAATCTATAAAACGTTGATTTGCATTTATCTATCAAATTTTATTACCCCTCCAAAATGTTTAATTTATGGTTAAATCTTACACGTGTCAGATAGTACCAACAATTAAACCGCAACGGATTACATGATCATATACCTTTGGTGATGAGTATTTTGGATATAAGTATGAAACAGTTGAATGAGGTGGTGAAAGATTTTATAAAGGATCCCATTTACTTCATGTGGATCATCTACATATTCTTAATTCTCAGTTTAATTGTAATTAGGTACGGGAATTTATAATCCCTGAATATATATAACTCCTAATTAGACCCGCGACGCCTAAAAATTGCCTGCTTTGTCAGGCAATTTTTTTTATATTTGGGAGTTCTTTAACAAAGTCCGGGGCAAAACCATGAAATATTTTTTATCCATACTCCTATTTATAACAGTGTCAGCAGGATTGCTTGCACAGGATAAAAAACCACCTGAAACTTCACCAAATTCTTTCGATCCTAACCCGGTTTATTTAACCAACCAAAAGAAAATAAATAAGAATGCTAAGGTCACTTCCAATAAATCTAAAAGAAATAGATCAAAAAAAGACAGCTTTGAATGGCAACTGCAACAGAAAAAAAAGGAATACGACAAACGCATGGTTGCCAACTCAAAACGATACAAACATGAAGCCCGGTTATCAAAAAAACCTCAATATTCAGATCCATCGTATTTTGGGCATAAAAGAAAGCCAAAAAAACGTCCTGTAGGAAAAAGAAAACGTTGCAAAGAGTGCTTGATTATTCACTAAATCCCGACCACCGGGAATGTAAAGATTTCTCTTTTTACTAGATTTTATTAGTTGTATATTTCGTTCATGGAAAACATTCATCGTTTTATTGAACAAACCAATCTACGACCTAACCTTCGTGACAAAGACATCGAGAAATTAGTAAGGGAGTCGAAGCAGAATAACCTGTTTGGTATATGTGTTCCACCTTTTTGGGTAAAATCAGCGCGACGAGAAATTGGTAACAGCGATCTGCAGTTGGTAACTGTCATTGGCTTTCCATTAGGGTACAACATGACTGAGACCAAGATTGAAGAAATGAATCGTGCTATAGATGATGGTACCAATGAACTGGATCTGGTGATGAATATATCGGCCTTTAAAACGGGCCTTTCATGGACCAAAGTGGAAATGGCAAAATGTGCAAAACTCGCCCATCAGAATGACTGTTTGATTAAGGTAATAATCGAAACCGCTTACCTTCATGCCGAAGAAATTGAAAGGGCAGCCACAATGGCCAGCGATGCAGGAACTGATTTTGTAAAAACATCAACAGGTTTTGCCCCATCTGGAGCAACGCTGGAAGACATAAGTCTCTTGAGAAAGATCCTTCCATCAAGCGTAGGAATAAAAGCATCCGGAGGAATCAGAAGTTATGAGGAGGCGCTGGCAATGATTCGTGCCGGTGCTGACAGGATTGGGACATCATCCGGCGTTCAGATAACGCAATCAGCACAGGAGAGCGCCCATGAGTGATTATGTACATTTAAATATAAGGGTAACCGGAAGAGTACAGGGCGTATTTTTCAGGGCTACAGCCATGGACAAGGCCCTTGATCAATCCATAACAGGATTTGTGCGAAACGAGGCTGACGGGAGTGTTTTCATTGAGGCGGAAGGAACCCGGGATGATATGGAACGGTTCCTGGGGTGGTGCCGAAAGGGTCCACAATTTGCAAAAGTTGACGTTGTTGACATTGCAGAGTCTCCTTTATGCAATTATTCGAAATTCGAAATACAACGGTTTAGATAAGTATTATTTTCGGATAAATTATTTAACCCATTCAGGCAACGGAATATTCCATTACACCCCGGTATTTGTAAACCTTTAGATTGAAATATTTATTTATAAATGATTTTAACCGGTTATTGATTAGCCTGGCCCCGTGTTCCCCCGGATAATATACAGTTGCACCAAGAATTGCTTTTAGAAATGCAGGCTGTTTACTGAAACTATCAATCCATTTTAAATAGGTAGTTCTCCACTCATTTGCAAAGTCTTCGAAGTGGCTACGCCCGTCAAACAGGAGTTCCAGTTGATTATCGTGATTGAAATAACGGAATATTGTCGCTAATTCAAGGTAAAATTCATCTAATACAGTTGTTCTTTGATAACTGTAGTTTTCAATTTTTTCAATCGCATCATCCCTTAAACCCATAGGATTATGTTTCTGAAGATAATTTGATATCGCTTGCTCAACACCCGCAGCAAGCACCTCATCCATTAATTCAGACTGTACCTGTTTTAGAATATAATTTTTATCCGCGGGGAATAGCTTACGATTCGGGTCTATCAAAGCTCAAAAATTTATACAAAGTTATTAAAATGGCCGTTACTTGTCATCTTATCAAAATAATTTTTCATATATGTAACATTTTCGTTATAAATAAGTCTTTATATACGAGATTCTACTTAAATAAAATAATAAAATAACCATGAAAAAATCTGCATTTTTCTTAATACTACTTGGTTTTCTTGCCTTCGCCGTAAATTCCCAATCAAAAGTTACTGAAAAGGATTTGGAGGGTAAATGGAAAATGGTATTTGATTTCGACGAAGATGATATGGAGGAAGAAATTGAAGATAGTTTCTGGCTTGGAAGTTTATTTTCAGGCCCCTTATCCAGCTTTGTTGTTGACCTGCTGGAAGACATTGATATTCAGATGGAATTTCTGGATGGCGGGAAATTAAAAATCTCTGTGGAGGCCTTTGGGGAAGAAGATGTCGAGTATGAAGAATGGTATATCAATTCACATGGCGAACTTATTCTGGGCGATGATGACGATGATGAAATCTGGTTGTTTGAAAATGGCAAACTGTACCAGTACGATAAAAAGTCAAAAGGAAGACTGGAAAAACAACAGGTGTTCCTTGTGAGGCGGTAGAACTAGTAAATTAATGGCTAAAGCCATGCATTGGGTTTAATAATATTCACCGCACTAAAGCACGGCGCAAATGATTAATTCGTTCCCACTAACCCCACACTGTCATCCCTGACTTGATCCGGGATCTGTATGGTAGCTCAAGGCTTGCATAAGGTCTAATCAACAGATCCTGATTGACATCAGGATGACTAGAAGGGTGTATACCACATTCCACACACAAATCGTCATCACGAATTCAATTCGGGATCTGTAATAGTTCCTATTCTTGAATCGCAATAATCAACAGATCCTGATTGACCACAGTAGTGATAAACAGATCTACCCCACCGCAATTCTAATATGCTCCAAATGGTGTTTGCCGTGCCAGGCGTATAAACCCACATTCCATTTTAGACTTATTTCACGCCCTGATTGAGGATGAAAAAATGTCCGATCCCAATCCTCTGCATTCATTTTTTCCATCAGGTAAACCCACTTTGAATGCAGGGAATCGACAAAATCCAGGGCAGTACCAATCGGCCCTTTGCTATCAATCAATTCTGCCCATGCGGCTTCATCGTATGCTTTTATTGTTGGGTTATCTTCTGTAAGGGTCCATTTAAACCGAACATAGCTATTCAAATGACTATCCCCAATATGATGAATCAACTGCCTGACATTCCAGCCTCCCGACCGATACGTCATATCCAATTGTGAATTTGCTATTTGTTCGGATATTGCGCGAAGTTGCGTTGGTAATTCCTTTATCTCTGAGATCCATTTATCAATTTGACCGGTATCGATTTCGGATGGTGGACTGTATTTGCCAATAGGATACTTTAAATTTTCGTCCATAATAAATAAATGATTATGATGATAAAAATAAGATATCCTTATCAAATTAAACGTCATTCTGAGCAAAGCGAAGAATCTG
>CAZONK010000107.1:0-4724 GCA_964581095.1 uncultured Roseivirgaceae bacterium | reverse complement strand
GATTCCTCCCTTCCGGTCAGGATGACGACTGACGCAGGCCAAAGCGAAGAATCTGCAAGCTATTAACACACCTACTTACTAAGGGATTCCTCCCTTCCGGTCAGGATGACGACTGACGCAGGCCAAAGCGAAGAATCTGCAAGCTATTAACACACCTACTTACTAAGGGATTCCTCCCTTCCGGTCAGGATGACGACTGACGCAGGCCAAAGCGAAGAATCTGTAGGTTAATACTTAGGGATTCTTCCCTTCGGTCAGAAGAACGGTCATAGCAACCAATCGGGTTTCATCGTTAATAATTTTATCATTTTGTAGTATCTTGACCTCTTTTTAACTTCTATGGAATTAATTAAAATAGAAAAAGCAGGGCATGTTATAAAAATAGGGCTTCATCGGCCAGATAAGATGAATGCCTTTTCCTGGCAAATGTTACAGGAACTATCCGATGCATACACACAGCTTGAAAATGACCCGGAATTACGATGTGGTTTACTGCACTCAACTTCTGAAAATTTTACTTCGGGGCTTGATCTTGCCGATGTGACCCCCCACATTCAGGCCGGGGAATCCTTATTCTCAAATGATAAAATTGATCCGGTTCGAATTTCAGGAATGGAATTATCGAAGCCACTGGTGGTTGCCACAAGTGGTTATTGCCTGACCATCGGCATTGAGCTTTTACTCGCGGCAGATATTTGCATTGCTGCGCCAACCACGCGGTTTGGCCAGATTGAAGTTCAACGGGGCATATTCCCTTTTGGAGGCGCCACAATAAGGATGTACCAACGTACAGGATGGGGCAATGCCATGCGGCATTTGCTTACCGGAGACCAGTTTGACGGGAACGAAGCCTACAGGATCGGATTGGTAGCGGAACTAGCGGAAGACCCAGTATCACGATGTATGGATCTGGCTTCATTAATTTCTGAACAGGCACCACTGGGAGTACAAGCCACACTTAAAAATGCCAGACTGGCACTGAAAAACGAGGAAGAAGCGAAAAGTGCACTTGCACCTACTGCTATCCAGCTTATGCAAACCATTGATGCTTCCGAAGGTTTGCAATCATTTATTGAACGCAGAAAAGCTAATTTCAAAGGTAAATGAAGATCGATTCACCCTATACATTCCGAATTGAACTAGTAATCCGATGGAAGGAGCTGGACGCTCTTAACCATGTGAATAATGCACAGTATTTTAGCTATTTTGAGGAAGCCAGGATCCAATATTTCAACTATTTAAAATTGGATACAAATACAAACGACTCTAATAAGAACAAGGGGCCAATACTTGCACACGTTGCATGTAACTTCCTAAATCCTGTATTGTACCCTGACACATTATCAATTGGATCGGGCGTAACCCGCATCGGAAGATCGAGCCTTGACCTCGATCATGACATATTCAGCTATCAACAAAACAAAATTGTTGCTACCGCCCATTCAGTGATTGTTATGCTCGATTACCAAACAGGAAAATCCATCCCGATTGATGATGAAATGAAGCTACGAATCGGGACTCCAATACCAGGGCGGAAACAGTAAAATCTTCAGGAAAGGTAGCTATTTTTGGGTATGAATAAATTAAAACACATTTCATTCCTTCTACTTCATATTGTAGTTGCTCCCCTGTTGCTCTCAGCCCAAAATAGTAGCGTTTCCCATGTAGAGCCTCCCAATTGGTGGGTTGGAATGAATAACACTGCGTTGCAACTAATGCTTTATGGTGAAAATATAGGTGATCTGGAGGTACTGGTTGATGATGAAAATATTACAGTCGATAAAATCAACAGGGTAGATAATTTTAATTATTTATTTGTTGACCTGACAATTGATCCAAAAACTTTACCCGGTGCATTTGTCATCAGGTTGGTAAATTCCAATAACTATAACGTAGCAATTTTTACCTACAATCTTTCAGCCCGGAGACCCGGTTCAGCTGAACGACTTGGGTTCACCAATGCAGACGTACTTTACCTGATCACGCCCGACCGGTTTGCTAATGGAGATCCTGAAAATGATAATCATCCTGAAATGCTTGAAAAAGTCAACCGAAGCCTCCCGGGTGGGCGTCACGGTGGCGATATCAAGGGTATTGCAGATCATCTGGATTACCTTGCTGACATCGGATATACCGCAGTTTGGGTTAACCCAGTACTTGAGAATAACATGGAAACATATTCGTATCACGGGTATTCAACCACCGATTTTTATAAAGTGGATCCGCGATTTGGTACAAATGAAGATTACAAAAACCTGAGCGCTAAGGCATCAGAAAAAGGGATCAAAATGGTCATGGATATGATTGTAAACCATTGCGGATCTGAACACTGGTGGATGAAAGACCTTCCATCCAAAGACTGGATAAATTTTGACAACAAATTTGTGCAGACAAACCACCGTAAGCCTGTTATCCAGGACCCACACCGTTCTGAATACGACTACAAACGGATGGTGGACGGGTGGTTTGTAGAAACGATGCCCGACATGAACCAGCGCAATCCGTTCCTGGCAACCTACCTGATCCAGAATGCAATCTGGTGGATCGAATACGCCGACCTGGCTGGGATTCGTATGGATACCTATCCGTATGCCTACAGGGATTTTATGACGCAATGGACGTGCGCCGTCATGGCTGAATATCCCAATTTTAATGTTACAGGAGAGGAATGGAGCGAAAACCCCTCAATTGTAGCCTATTGGCAACAAGGCAAGGTTAATCCCGATGGTTATACCTCCTGCCTGCCAAGCCTGATCGACTTCCCGCTACGAAGCGCGTTGCAGGCCAGTCTTACCTGGTCGGGATTTGATGCCTTGTACAATACACAAGCTAATGATTTTATCTATGCCGATGCAAACAAACTTGTTGTCTTTGCCGATAACCATGACATGGACCGTTTTTTCACCCAGGTGGGTGAAGACCTGGGATTGTTCAAGTTGGGTATGGCACAGGTGCTCACTACACGCGGTACACCACAAATTTATTATGGCACCGAACTGCTCTTTACCAATGCGACCAGTGACCATGGGTTGATCAGAAAGGATTATCCGGGAGGATGGCAAGGTGATGCAAACAATGCTTTTACCAATGAAGGATTATCTGACAAGCAAATCGAGGCACGGGCATTTATGACAACGCTTCTCAATTGGCGAAAAACGGCCAAAGTCATCCATGAAGGGAAGCTTCTTCATTTTGCTCCTGAAAAGGGGATGTACATTTATTTTCGAATTAATGACACGGAGATAGTCATGGTAGTGTTGAATAAAAATGAACAGGATACACAGCTTAATCTCTCGCGTTTTAATGAAGTTTTGGAAAGTGTGAATACTGGCACGAACATAATGACAGGTGAATCTATTGCATTTAATAGCCAGATACTCGTAGCCGGTAAAACCCCTCTGATTATTAGTATAAAAAAATAAATCAGATCATTTTGTGCAATATTGCACAAATATTTTATATACTTGTTGGAACATTTTTTTACGTACCACCCATTAAACCAACATTACCATGGCTTTAACCCCTATCGAAACCAAGGAAATTAACGACCAGATCTCTGCCCTTGAAGCTACTAAAACAGGTGATATGTTTGCAGATATGGAAATAATGGACAAAATCCACAACCTGAAGATGAAGCGGGAAGGTGTGCGTCCGGCGGATTCGCAGGTTGAGTGTGTGGGGTGCGGATCATAACAAAAACCATCATTTCAAAAATTTATCAGATTTCTTCTTGTAAGAAGAATCGGGCTATTTTTAGAACTTTTCCTTAGTCAGAGGCATCCGTTTATATAATCGATGTAACTATTATTTCATCCCGGAGTACAACTTTATATTACCCAACACTGACCCATGATAAAAAACTACCTGAAAATTGCTGTCCGCATGAATCGGCATTTGCGTCTATGTTTAATCATCTTACCTTCCTGGCTATTTTCATTGCGGTTATGGGATTGTATGGACTTTCAGCATTTGCTGCCGAACAAAGAACTAAAGAAATCGGAATACGAAAGGTACTGGGAGGTAAAGTCGGACAGATTGTATTTATGTTGTCAAAAGAATTTATAATCCTGGTAATGATAGCTTTTGTGCTCGCCATCCCGGTAGCCTGTTTTGGCGCCGGTATCTGTCTTGAAACATTTGTTTACCACATAGATTTCGGTTGGGGGATATTTATATTAGCCGCTTTTATTGCTATACAGGTGGCATTGTTTTCCGTAAGCTGGCAATCCCTGAAGGTGGCTATTTCAAACCCTTCAAAATCATTGAGGGACGAATAAATTGGTTAGTTAAAATTCCATTCTTTAGTTATAATTATTTCCTGGGCCTTTTTCTAACATCATCAGGGAGTTTTTTGAGTCCATAAATCTCAGTAAATTTTCTTATCAGTTCTTGTGCAAAACCCAAAATTGCCAACCTGGCTTCTTCATTTTCAATTTTGTTGTAGGAGCTTAAAACATCACCCAGGCTATTGAAAAAGCTATAAAATCGATAATAATCCATCTCTCTGGATCTGCTCAGTTCATCATTCAGTTAAATTATATCTCTATTGTTGATCATGGCCTTGCTTTTTTACAATAACAAAACTATATGACCTGATGAGCTAATTTATATGGGAAATACCTAATTGGGGAATTGGGTAAATTGCCTAAGATCAAATTAAACCCGGATTATTCATTAGAAAAAATGGTAACTACTCAGCCCTATTTTGACTAAAACAAAGTATT
>CAZONK010000106.1:0-11820 GCA_964581095.1 uncultured Roseivirgaceae bacterium | reverse complement strand
ATTATCTCAGAACCTACGATGCATACGCGGAGGGTGCCTACGGACAAAAAAGCCCGGTTCCCACCGAGCCTTTTCGGGTTACAACTTCTATTACCGAAGGCCCATTACTGGCAAATTTAACCGATAATTCGGTTACGATTACCATGAAAACCAATGTCATAACAAAAGCTTTTGTGAAGGTAAATAAGAAAAAATTTAAAAGTGGAGGTACCACTCAACATGAGATTCTAATTACTGAATTAGAGCCAGACACAGACTATAGCTACACCATTGGTTATGGAAATTTCATCGAGGAATATTCGTTTCATACGGCCCCCGCCCCCGGTAGCCGGACCAAATTTACCTTTTCATATGCAAGCGATTCCCGATCAGGTAACGGTGGAGGTGAACGAAACCTTGGTGGTACTAACGCTTTCATTATGAAACGTATAATGGCACTAAACCACCAATACAACGCACGATTTATGCAATTTACAGGTGACCTCGTAACCGGGTACAGCCTGGATCCGGAATCCATACGTCTCGAATATTCAAACTGGAAACAGGCAATATCCCCCTATGCCAGGTACATTCCGGTTGTGGTCACCATGGGCAATCATGAAGCGGTGATTAAAAGCTTTTATGATGATCAATTAAAGGTCTTTTACCAGATTGATAACTTTCCTTTCGATCAGTACTCCAGCGAAGCCATTTTTCAGCAGGAATTTTCAAACCCGCTCAATGGCCCGGATAGTGAAGATGGCTCGGCTTACGATCCCGATCCGGATCAGATTGATTTCCCTTCATACAAAGAATCTGTCTTTTACTACACCTACGACAACGTGGCCATGGTGGTACTGAATTCAAATTACTGGTACGCACCTACGCACGCACAGGTAAAGATTACGGGAGGCAATATCCATGGTTATATCATGGATAACCAGATGGAATGGATGAAAGCCACCCTCCTTAAATTTGATAATGATCCAAATATCGATCATGTTTTTGTGACAATTCATACTCCTTTTTTCCCAAATGGAGGTCATTTGACAGATGATATGTGGTATGAAGAAAACAATGAATTCCGCCCGGTAGTTGCCGGGAAGCCTGTAGCTAAAGGCATTATTGAACGAAGGGATGAATTATTGGATATTATCGTGAACCAAACCCAGAAGACCAGGGCCATATTAACGGGTGATGAACATAACTATGCACGCACACTTTTAAATTCAAAAACCAAAATGTACAATTTATTCAAGGGACCAAGAATAACCCTCAACAGGGAAATATGGCAAATCAACAACGGTGCAGCCGGTGCTCCTTATTATTCCCAGGAAAATACACCCTGGACCAAATCCGTAAGCGGATTTACGACACAAAATGCACTTGTGTTTTTTCATGTAGATGGTGAAAGTATAGATGTAGAAGTGTATAACCCGGATACACTGGAGAAATTTGATCAATTTAAATTAAAATGATTGAATTCATCACCCGATCATGATATATAAAAAAGTGTGGCTGTCTCTTCTTTAGATAAACCCCTGATCTTATTATTACCAACAGATTTATTCCATTTTTTCCTGAAACTTCCATCTTCCCAATCCAGCATTATCGACGGATGAATATAAGATGACCTGCAGACCGTGGGAGTATTACCCAAATCAGACGAAACAGTTTTTATTACCTGGTTGAGTACTTTTTTCCTGGCTGTCTTGGAATCCGGATCGAGTTGTTTCGACAATCGATAGGCTGTCTTTGATGTAGCAGCCCATGTCCGAAAATCCTTTGCCGTCACTTTTTGATGTTTAGAAGCAATTTTGTCAAGGTATTCGTTGATATGATTGGACTTTATGTCAAAGTCCCTCCCATTATTGTCTTCATAACGGAATAAATCCTGGGACTTCGAATTACCCCCCACTTTTCCTGATGCTTCAATGAGCAATGCAAGGTCATCTTCCCAGATTCTTCTTTTCCAAAGTTTACCTGATTTACCTGTGAATTCGAATATTGCATCTAACTCTCCTTCTGCGCTATCGGAACGGTCGATGGTAAGATGTCCCTCGGTTAAAGTAGTCAAACCATAAGATTTGTTCTTTTTAGCATATTCATCATTACCTACCCGGATATGATAAATATCCATTAATTTGATTACCAGCGCCACCACCTTATCCCTGGGCATACCTTTAAGTTTCAGATCAGATTCAATCTTTCTCCTGATAGTAGGCAGGATGTTTGCAAATCCTATCATCCCCTCAAATTTCTTGGCGGAACGGGATTTTGTCCATTCTTCATGGTATCGGTACTGTTTTCTGCCTTTAGCATCCTTTCCGGTAGCCTGCAAGTGGCTTTCGGCATCCGTTGAAATCCAAACCTCTACCCAGGCAGGAGGAAGTACCAGTTTATTGCATCGGCCGATCGTTGCGTTATCAATAATGAGATTACCTTTTGGGTCGAAATAATCCCAGGCAATAACTTTTTTCCCCTTTACAACCTTGTTTTTGATTTTTCTGGTAATTCCTTTTTGTTCCATTCTTACAAATTAGCATTTTATTCTTAGAATTCAAGGGAAATGAAAGAATGTAAATACGTCATCTTAAGCTTGAAGCGTAAGATCCCTAAGTAAGAATTCGTTCACTTTTCATGTTCAAGACTCAGATTTTAAGCTCTAATTTCTAAAGGAGTTAAACGATGATATATTAACCTGCTTCCAGGTTGGGAAGATATGGAATAGCAAAATGCTCTAATTTACCTCAAGTCTATTTACTTTTGGGGCATAGAAAAATATTGGGGTTTTAGCCTACCATAGGTAGGCAGGCTCAGTTGCTGTGCCCGATCTGCAATTTTGAGGCATTAGCTCAGTTGGTTTAGAGCGCTGCCTTGACAGGGCAGAGGCCACTGGTTCGAATCCAGTATGCCTCACAAATTTGCAATCGGGGTTTAGAGCGCTGCCTTGACAGGGCTGAGGTCACTGGTTCGAATCCACAAATTCCACCATGAAGTAGAAAGGCTGTCAATGACAGTCTTTTTGCAATTGGAGGATAGCAAAGTTTACTTCGGCTATCCGAGGAATAAAAAAAGAGGTGGAACACTTTCACTTCATGGTGCACCCCCCCCGGAAGGATCGCTCCCAAAATAAGGAATTCCATGTGCTTATTTTCATGATTTTTGTAAATGGAAATTAATATTTAGCCCACCATTTTTCTTTGGGATAATCAACACCTCCAACAATAATGGCCTCGCCAATTTTCGGCGTTGATACAGGTACATTCAGCTCGGCTGCTTTTTTAGTTACTCTTTCTGCAGGATCAGTCCAATCATGAAAGGCTAGTGTAAATGCTCCCCAATGTATAGGCACAAGTAATTTACTTTTTAGATCAATGGTAGCCTGTACAGTTTGCTCCGGCATCATATGGATAGCTTCCCAATCCTTATTGTATTGTCCGCATTCCATTAAGGAAATATCAAAAGGCCCATATTTTTTTCCAATTTCTTTAAAGTGAGATCCATAACCACTATCCCCGCTGAAATAAATGTTTTCATTCTCCCCCTTAATTACCCAGGAACACCACAATGTAGTTGAGCGGTCAAAAAATCCCCTCCCCGAAAAATGGCGGGCAGGTGTACTGACCAATTCAATCTGATCGAATTTAATTTTATCCCACCAGTCCAGTTCATGTACTTTTTCTTCCGGAACACCCCATTTTATTAAATGATTCCCAACACCCAACGGTACAAAAAATACCCCTACTTTATCTTTTAATTTTTGGATCGATCCATAGTCCAGGTGGTCGTAATGGTCATGTGAAAATATTATAGCATCAATGAAAGGAAGCTTTTCGATTTCAATGGGCAATTCTTTTGAATACCTTTTTGGCCCCAACCATGGATGAGGCGCTGATGCCTGACCAAACATTGGATCAAGAAGGATTTTTTTCCCATCCAGTTCCAGAAGAAAAGCTGAATGGCCAAACCATGTCAATCGGGTAATGCTTGATTCGTGTTCTTCGATTTCCAATGAATCGATTTTTTCGACAACAATGTCTCTTTTCGGTTGTCTGTTTGGTGCTGATTCCAACAATTTACCAATGAGCTCCAAATAATTAATATCCATCACCGTAGGAATTTGGTTTATGAACTTCCCCGCTTTCCAATGATTCAATTGAGCATACGCTGTTTTTTGTTTTTTATCCGGACCTACCCCAAACTGGGGGCTAAGGTTCATAAAAAGAGTTACAACAAGGAGTAACAGAGCAATTATTCCCGCAATTGTTAATGCTATCACTTTTATAATTTTTTTGATTTTCTTCATTCAGGAATACCTACACAAGAATTTTCATGTTTCCAAAAGGCTCAATGTTATCAGGTAAATCAGTTTCTTCCAGCATTTGCCTTATATCAATTTCAATACCGGTTGCAATAGATGTAATTGGAACATCATTGTAAAGTCCCTCAAAAGGATTTTCGCTATAATTACCAACCATTTCCATTGTATGAAATACCCATGATATCAATGTTGTAAATGGAATAGCTAACCAAATAAAATATTCATGCTCTATGCCCGAAAACACATTCAACATGCTGAAAGGAATCAGTAAAATAAAAATCCAAACAAAATACTCATTAAGGCTTGCATACTGCCTGGGAAATGGAAAATTTTTAATACGCTCTGATTTTCCCTGTAGATTATAGAATTCAGTAACCAAATTCCCTAATTCCATATGCCTGAAATCATCAATTAATCCTCTTCGTTTTAATTTTAATATATGCATGGATTGCAGACTTAGAATATGAGAAGCTATATTCCCTTTTTTAAGTACATATTCATATTCTTCTTCCGTCAAATAATCTCTTAGGTTATCGAAATGATTTCCATCCGGATGAATTCCTGCCGCCTTCCTCATTTTATTATCATTTTTCGAATTGTGCTCCCAATTTTTTAACATTCTAAGCTGGTAGGTCAATGCTTTAATCCAGGCGATATGTCGATGTACGATTGTCTTATGTGTCTTCGTTAGTTCTTCATTACTAATCGTTTCCTTAGTAAATTCATCAGTTATATAATCACGTGACAATACAGTAAAAGAACGTGAGGTGTTTACAATCCCACCCCATATTTTACGTGCCTCCCAGAGTCTTTCGTAGGATGAATTATTTTTAAATCCAAGGTAAAAGGCCACGGCAATGCCTACCAGGGAAATAGGTTGCCAGGGAATAGCTAACCATGTAAGATCAGCTAATTCAAATAAAACAACCGGAATAGAATTAATAATAATAAAAAAGGTGATGTATTTTTTACTCCAATTGAGTGTTTGCCAGATTGTATATCTTTTTCCTGCCTGCATAATAACGTCCTTTGTTAGATTTCATGATATCTCTCCAATATCACGTTCGTTGAATCATTTAAACCCGGGAATTTAGCACTATTTTATACAAAATGCCATTTCAACGTTTATAAAGGAATCATTCATCCCTGAGTGATGTAACGGGGTTTTGCGCAGAAATCCTGAATGTTTTACCTGAAATGGTAATTACTGAAATGACCAGCACCATCAGGGAAGGGATCACAAATAATTCTGCACCTAATTCAATTCGATAAGCAAAACGTTCCAGCCACTGTTCTACCAGGTAATAAGTGACAGGAATGGAGATGAGCATTGATAAAAGAATTAACGAAACAAAGTCCTTTGACAACAATAGAACAATATGGAATAAGTTGGCACCAAGAACTTTTCTAATGCCAATCTCTTTTGTTCGTTTAGCTACCGTGAATGAAACCAATCCAAACAAACCCAGCATGGCAATCATTATGGCAAGAACTGTAAGAGTTCCAAATACATTCCGGAATTGCTCATCAGCCCGATACTGTTTGTCATACTCCTGATCAAGAAAGAAGTAATTGAAAGGGCTGTTTTGAAACAACGCTTCATAGGTTTTGCGAACCACTTCTACCTTATGCTTGATATCACCGGGTGTAAAACGGATACTTGCCAATTCGCTGAATCCGGAACTATAGAAAAAAATAATGGGGATGTAAGCCGATTTTGCGCTGGCCTGGTGAAAATTACTGATCACTCCCCTGATGACCCGTTGCTCCCCCCACATATCTATCTTCTTACCAATGGCCTCCTCGGCATTAGGTATTCCCCATAAGGCAATGGCTTCTTCATTCACCAAAACTGACCCATCATTTTTACCCTCAGGAAGAAAATTACGTCCAGCCTTCAGATCCATGTGCATGGTGGCGAGAAAGTCCTCGTCAATGGCATAGATATAATAATTGTAGTTATGATCTTCAATCATTTCCACCAGATTGATTCCTGTAGTGGTTGACATTTGACTGGATGGCAAACCCGGTACACATGTGGACATGGCAACCGACTGAAACAGTGAATTGGATAATAATTGATCCTTAAATGTCTGATAGTTTGCGGGTGGCTGTTCGATCTGGGGCGCCCTCACTACCAACGTCTGCTCTATATTCAATCCCAGATCTATGTTACGCATGAACGACAATTGTTCCTTTGCCACGAGTGTTTGAATGACAAGAAAAACTGTTACTGAAAACTGAAAGATAACGAGGGCTTTCCGAAGCAGCGAACCGGTGGAGGAAAAGGCAAACTCTCCTTTTAAAACCTGTAAGGGTTTGAATGAAGATAAAATAAACGCAGGAAATATTCCTGAAAGAACGCTACTGACAATAATGATAGAAACTAAGATGCCCCAGACAACACCATCGGTGAGAAAATTCACATTTTCCGGTAACCCTGCCATCAGCCGGAAACGACCCTGCAGGAGAACAATAAATCCAATGGCCACCAGTCCGGCAAACACATTGATGACAAACGACTCGGTAAAAAACTGAAAACGCAGTTGGGCGATCGAGGAACCAATTACCTTGCGTACGCCTACCTCTTTTGCCCGATCCAGTGAACTTGCCGTTGACAGGTTGATATAATTGACGATGGCACTGATGATCACCAGAAAAGCGACACCGAGCAAAAAGAAGACCGACGAAGCATCTCCATTCTTTTCAACCTCAAAAGATTTATTAGAGTATAAGTGGATCGCCTGAATGGGTTGTGCAATAATTTGTTCGTCTTTAATAATTCCCTGATCATGCAATTGTGCATTAAATGAATGCAGGTTGTCCAAAAAATGTTCATAAACTACATTTTCATGGAGGAGCAGATAGGTCAGTGTATTGTTACCATTCCAGTTTTCATCACGTTCGCCAAAAACCGATACCATGGTGGGATAAGAAATCAACAGGTTCACTTTTAAATGCGTGTTGGAAGGACTATTCGGTATGACACCGGTCACCTGAAAAGGCATTTTACCTTCCCACTCAATGGTTTCACCAATTACATCTGTACGATTGAAAAACCTTTTTGCTGTAGATTCCGTCAAAACGATTTCATTGGGTTTCAGAAAAACCTGATCCTTATTTCCATAGATGAGCGGATAGTCGAAGAGTTCGAAGAATGAATGATCAGCCGCGTAGATATTTGATTCTCTAAAAAAATTATCTGCGACCTTCAAAGTTTTTTCATCAATGGGGTAAGCTCTTGTAAAATTTTCAATCTCCGGAAATTCACGAGTCATTATTGGCCCCAGCGGCGGATAGGTTTCACAATCCTGCTCAACTACAGTTTCGCCGTCCATGTAGTCCATCGTAACCCGGACGATGCGATCTGATAAAGGATTGTATTGTTCATAGCTCAATTCAAATTTTGAATAGAGAAAAATCAGCATGGAAATTGCCAACCCGGTAGACATTCCCAAAACGTTGATGATTGTATATGCCTTATTCCGTTTAAATATTCTTAGTGTAATCTTAAAATTATTCTTCAGCATAGTGGTGTGATTCGGTTAATTAACGTGTTGACATTCAGTCAAAAGACACCTGGTTTTTCACAAGGTTACTAAATTGTTTCAATTTTAGTTTCCGGATATTTTACAAATTATTTTTTACAGCCACAATCATCCAGAGTTTATCCCCTTTTTCTTCTGTACGATCAAGGAAAGGATCTTTCTGTTCAATTATTTTGAACCCTGCTTTCCCTACCTCTTTTAGTACATATCTCATGGCAATTTCATGTCGAGCCGTCTGGTTTTTGCGGGTCCAGTCTTTTCGTTCATCTGCAATGGGTTCAATGATCACCAGCTTTCCCGAGGCTTTCAGAGATGCCTTTAGATGCTTTAATACCAATTGGTAATCATCAATCTCATGGTATGTGTCAAGAATGAGTGCTGCATCTAGTGAGTTCTTTGGTGTCCTGGGATTATCGTAGTCCCCTTTTATCGTTTTAATATTCTCAATTTCCCGGTCTTTCAAATATTGATTGAGCTTTTCAAGCCTCGAAGCATTCACATCCACAGCATACACCTTACCGCCGGAACCAACGGCCTTTGATAATTTAACCGACATGTATCCTTCATGACATCCTATATCGGCAACAATCGCACCTTCTGAAATATCCATCGCCTTAATTATCCATTCGGAATGCTGCCACCTGTCACGCTCCTCCCAGGCACTCTCCGAGTAAATATTATTGTATTGTGCCTGTATAAATAGTGGGAACAAAAGGAAGATAAAAACCCCGATAATAATTTTTTTCATAACGCCAAATATAGCCAGTTTGTCATTTACGGATATTGTTAACAAAATGTTAATCACGATCAGATCAATGTGGATGTATGTATCTTTAGAAACGTGAAAACGGGTTTATGAAACAACAAACAATACGATGGGTCATCGCTTTGGGCACAATTTCAGTTGTCAGCATCATCGTTATTCAGATTTTCTGGGTAAAAAGGGCATATGACATCCGTGAAAATGAATTTAACGAAACTATCTATAAGGCACTTGTGAAGGTTTCTGATGATTTCTTCAGTATCAACGAAACATTATCTCCCAATGAGAACCCGGTAAAGCAGTTTGAATCCAATTACTATGTGGTAATGGTAAATAGCCCCATCGATGCAAATGTTCTTGATTATTTGTTGAAAAAAGAATTCAAGGAAAGGAACATATTTACCGATTTTGAATATGGTATTTACGATTGCGATACTGAAAAAATGGTCTATGGTGAATATGTCCACAACCAGTTGATTTCAAATCCTATTAAAAAATCAACCGAACTCCCCGTTTGGGGTGAAGAGAACTATTACTTTGGAGTCCTGTTTCCTTCAAAAACAGGCTACATAATCAATCATATGGGTACCTGGGTATTTACCTCGGTTCTTTTGCTCATTCTAACAGGTTTTTTTGGTTATGCCCTGGTTTTGATCCTAAAACAACGCAGGTTATCTGAAATTCAAAAAGATTTTATCAATAACATGACTCACGAGTTCAAAACACCCATTTCAACCATTTCCGTTTCGGCAGAAGTGCTTAAAGACCCTTCAATTATTAACGATCCCGAACGATTATTTAAGTACAGTTCCATCATCGAAAATGAGAACAACCGGTTAAAAAAACAGGTAGATCGCGTACTTCAAATGGCTTTACTTGATAAAGACCACGTCAATATTAAGAATGAGGATGTGGACCTGCACGACCTTATTCGAAATGTGATTCAAACGTTCAGAATATCGTACCCGGATGCCATCATTAACTGTAAACTGGTAGCCACAAACCAGATTGTACAAGGAGATCCACTTCACTTGTCAAATGTTGTTTATAACATTACGGAAAACGCCTTGAAATTTTCCGGGGAAAATCCTCGAATAGAAATTCTCACGACCAATATTGAGAACGGGATCGAAATTAAAATTAACGATAATGGCCCGGGTATCCCAGCTGAATTTCGATCCAAAATATTTAAGAAATTTTTCCGGATCCCAACCGGCAATGTTCATAACGTGAAAGGGTTTGGCCTCGGCCTGAATTATGTGCAGCGCATGGTGAAAGCTCATGGTGGTAAGATTTTGCTTGAAAATATTGAGGCAGGAGCTGGTAGTACATTTATTATACAAATACCCAATGGAAAATAGCCCCAACCATACTCCCAATTTATTGTTGGTGGAAGATGACAAGAACCTTGGATTTGTAATCAAAGATAATCTGGAAGAAGCAGGGTATTCTGTTGTCTGGTGTAAAGACGGAGAATCAGCAATAGGAAACTTCAAACTAAAAAAATTCCATTTGTGTATCGTGGATGTAATGTTGCCAAAAATCGACGGTTTTACAGTGGTTGAAAACATCCGTACTAAAAACGAGCAGGTACCCGTACTGTTTTTGACTGCCAAATCAATGGAAGAGGATAGGATTAAAGGATTCGAAATAGGGGCTGATGACTATATTGCAAAGCCGTTCAGCATGGAGGAATTATTACTCCGTATCCGGGTATTTTTAAAAAGAAGCCAGGCCAGTTATAAAATCCCTCCCTCCTCTGAAGGTATTCAAGTGGGAAAATTCTTATTAAAATATGATCAGTTAATCCTTGAGAATCGTAATAAAGATAAATCCGAAGTTCTAACACAAAAAGAAGCTGATTTACTTCTTTTGTTTTCAAGGAATAGCAACATTGTATTAAAGAGGGAGCACATTCTTAAGTCAGTTTGGGGTGAAAGTGATTACTTCCTGGGCCGGAGCCTCGATGTTTTTATTTCCAGGTTGCGGAAATACTTGCGCGATGACCCAACCATTAAAATTATAAACTATCATAATGTGGGGTTTATGTTTACAACCAGGGCCGAATAAAGTCCCTTGTAATCCCCTATCATTGCAATTGAATCCAGGCTAAATCAAATGAAAGAACTAAAAAACATACTTTTGGAAATGCTTTTTTCGATAAATACAAATGAGCAAGCAGGCCAATAAGTATTTCATATACACATGCACATGATTGAAAGTAAAACCCTCGGACCCATTACAACCCAGGATTATGTTGACGAACGCTAAGTGATTTTTCCATTTCAATGAGTATTTCACGAAGTCAAATCATCATCACTTTTATGTTTCTGCTACTGGCATCAATAGCAGGTATATTGCTTCGTTTTCAGTTATATGAATTCTCTTTAGCCATTCAATATAAATATTTACTTCATACTCACTCGCATATTGCCCTCCTGGGCTGGGTTTACAACGCGCTATATATTGCAATCTGTTATCAGTTTCTCCCTTTGAATACCAACCACCAGAAGTATGATAAGCTTTTTTGGTTAACCCAGGTTACAATTGTAGGAATGTTGTTCAGTTTTCCTCTCCAGGGATACGCGTTTGTATCAATAACTTTTTCTACCCTTTTCCTGTTTGCATCCTACACTTTTGCATATTTTATATTTAAGGACTTAAAAAAAGGCTTCACTAAACCAAACGTATCTGCATTATTTATAAAATTCTCCCTTGCGTACCTTGTAATCTCAAGCATTGGACCCTGGGGACTTGGTATGATCATGGCTACCGGCAATTCAGACAGTATATGGTACAATCTGGCCATTTATTTCTACTTACATTTTTTATACAATGGTTTCGTGGTATTTGCTTTGTTTGGCCTGGTGATAAAATATATTGAAATTAATATTGATCAGGAGTTCGGAAGTAAATCATACAAGGTATTTATTCTAATGAATATTTCTGTTGTACCCGCATACCTCCTGTCAACCCTCTATCTCAATCCACCTTTGTTCATATTCATCATTGCAGGTATTGCAGCTTTTCTGCAATTACTTGCACTGGGTTATTTTTTGAGGATCCTTTCTGATAAATGGACTCTGAAAACAATCAAGATAACTAATACAATGAAATCCCTGATAAGTGTGATATTGATATCATATATTTTAAAAGTTGGGATGCAATTATTGTCATCATTTCCCTCTATAGCCGAAATGGCATAT
>CAZONK010000105.1:0-11921 GCA_964581095.1 uncultured Roseivirgaceae bacterium | reverse complement strand
GTGATTTCGATGAAGCTCTTAAAACGACTGTACTTTCTTCTTTTTCTAACCAGGGGCAGATTTGCCTTTGTGGATCAAGAATATTTATTGAATCAACTATCTATGAAAAATTCAGAGATGCTTTTGTAATAAAAGTAAAAGAAATGAAAATTGGTGATCCACTCGAAGAATCCACCAAAACAGGTGCTGTTGTTTCATCAGCCCATTTCGATAAAGTAATGGGTTATATAAGCCTTGCCAAAGAAGAAGGCGGTACGATACTGGCAGGTGGAGAATCAATGAATATTGGGGGAAGGTGCTCAAATGGATATTTTATCCAACCAACAATTATTGAGGGGCTACCACCCGGATGCAGAACCAACCAGGAAGAAATATTTGGACCGGTGGTGACTTTGATGCCTTTCAATAGTGAAGCAGAAGTTGTTGCAGCTGCTAACAATACCAAATATGGGTTATCGGCAACAATCTGGACTGAAAATATAAAAAGAGCTCATAATATTGCCAGGAAACTTAAAAATGGGATTATTTGGATCAACTGTTGGCTTGTACGTGATCTGCGTACTCCATTTGGAGGTATGAAGCAATCAGGAGTAGGACGAGAAGGTGGTTTTGACGCTCTGTATTTTTTTACTGAAGCCCAAAATGTTTGTATTAAATTATGATACGCACTTTCGATTTAATAGACCTCACGATAAATACCAAAAAAAGAAGGTGTCTCCTGATAGTTCTCGGGAATGACACCTTCTTTGTCAATCATAAGATTGATTGGTTAGTTATACTGCCGGAGCGGCGGTCTCAGCCGAATCCAATTGTTTTAGTTTGGCAATTTTAAATGTTCGCGATTCCTTATGTCCACAATAACCGCAATCGAAATGTTTTACCAACTCTCCTTCTTCAAATTCAGTAGGTTGCTCAATGATATCTTCTTTTTCCACTCTAAATGTCTGGTAATTGCATTCAGGGCATTGTAAAGAGTGCATATGGCCTGAATATTTTTCAATTTTAGTGTACCCGGTCTCTTCATCTACCCACACATCATAATCAACCGAAAATGCATTTTCTTCCGCTTGCATTCCTTCATCGAGGTAAACATCTTCCTCTTCTTCACTCAATAATTTCATTTCTTTACCTGTCTTTGGCGAAACTCTTGGTTTAAAGCGAAGGGCTTTCAATCTTTTTTCAACATAAAACGGATAGTAAAATTTGAGCATATTCTGGAGAATCACCCCCAAAATCACTCCTAAACTTATTGTTACAATTCCTCGAATTGAAAACCAAAATATTCCAATCTGATCAAGGAATGAGTTTGCAAAAAAGGCAAGCGCAATAATTATGAAAACACTACCGCCTCGTAAAGCGCTTATTTCCTTTTCATTAATCATGTCATACCTATTTTTAGGCTCCTTTGTAAAAAGTAACTTCAGATAATATTTCCCAAAAATGAATGCTGATATTGCAAATGAGAGTAAAGCAACGACTTTTGCCCAATAATCCCAGGTCCCGATGAATTCTAATGGAGTTTCTAACATTTTTCTATTTATTTACCATTTGAATATTAAAAAAGTACAAATATTAATAAACAACGTTACAGAAATGGTTGTATCAATTGGTTACTATAAAGCAAGTAACAATAAATTTAGTCAAAAGTCAATTAAAATTTATCCATTTATATCTTTTAAAAATGTAAGTTTATTTCAAGATTAATCATAAGGGAAAAAGTAAAAACGGATTCAAGAAATGAAGAGTATAAGCAACATAGTATCTATATGGATTTTATTGGCAGTATTTAGCTGTAATAATGATAAAAATAAAATAGCACCTCAAATAACATTGGACGCTCCAAAATTGATTGATGGCGTGTATGAGGCTTCGGAGAATGAGAAGATTTTAATAAATGTTAAAATTGAAGCTCCAGGAGGATTTAATGCATTGAGAGTAACTTTTGAAGGAATCAATCGTGCTCCCGAGGAAATCCCAAAGAAAGAACCCGGTCAAACCACAATCAATATTGACTACCAAATGGAAAACTGGTTTTATGGTTCTGCTCCATTTGAAATTAGTTTTATTGCAGTTGATGATTCCAACAGTTCATCGGAAGCCAAAGTAACAGTTACTCCCGGAGAACCATCAATTGTTATCCTTGAAGATAACCCGGATGTTTCCGGAGATTCGGTGATTGCATTTGTTGGACAACAATACAATGTCCGCTACAGGTATTCATTTCCGGCAGGATTGGTCAGGTTTAAAAATACTTTTAGTGTTGATGGAAATGTTGTTTCTGAGTCGATAACAACAGAGTTGCCACCAACACAGGGAACATCTGTTACGGATGCGGTATCACAAATATTGAGTGTGGAATTTCTTGGTAAAGAACTTGCTTACCAGCTGGAATTGACCGACAAGTTCAGCAATGTTGTGACCCTGGCCCTTCCTGTAAAACTCTCTCAAAAACCAACAACAAAATTCAATTCTATTACTTTGGAAGTGCCGGCTTCAGATAAGTCCTCGAACTCATTCTTCTCGGCAAATACCGGGCTTGTTTATTCTGTTGATGACGTGAATGAGTCTTCCGATATTCCTGTAAACATTGATTTCGGGTATTTTTTCACCTTGGGTGAAAATGCAGCATTTACCGGTCCGGCTAATTTCCCCACCAATATCTATAATGTTGGCCCCAATGGAGATAAATGGAGTCCTTTAAATGTTTCTAATTTCAGAAGAACCAGTTTATCGGTTTCAGACTTTGATGCCCTAAACGAAGAAAGTCAAAATGAAATTGATGATGCATATGAAAATGCGACGGGCGGTACTGAATTATTAATTACAAGCCTTGTGGAAGGAGAAGTTGTGGCCTTCAAAACATCATCCAACAAACCAACCGGAAGTAAACACGGTTTGTTTAAAGTTGTGAGTATAACACCCGGGACAACTACAGGTGGAAAAATTGTGATTGATGTGATCGCTAATCAATAGACAAAAGAAAGGCCGTGATCGCATTGTAAAAAAGATCTGGTTCTTCAAACATTCCCATGTGTCCCGAATTTTTTAGCGTAATTACAAATTCAGGATTCAGGGATGCTGATTGATTTAATGAAACATCAATTGGAATCAGGCTATCATGCTCTCCTGCAATAAACAGGGTTGGGATATCTTTCTCCTTTAGCAAATATGTGCGATCCGCCCTGTTTTTCATAGCCTGGAGGTAGGTAATCACACATTCATCACGTATGGGCAAAGTATCTACTACCAGGTCCTCAATTATTCCCTGAATTCTCTCATTCTTTTGGTAAAAGAGAGTGTGGACAAAATCGGGGGCAAATTTTCTGACACCAAATTTTTCGATAAAACGGATTAATTTTTCACGGTTATGTTTTCTTTCTTCATCATCTGCCCGGGCATTTGAGTGAAGGAGACCATACCCGAGGAGGTAATTTGGGAATTGTTCGGCAAAGCTCAAGGTAATATAACCACCGAGCGAATGGCCCATCAAAATACATTTGCTGATGTGATGGATATCGAGCCATTTTTTAAGGGTGACTGCAAGTGAATCAATGGAAATCGGACTATTGGAAATTGATGTATTACCAAAACCGGGAAGATTGGGGCACAATACCCGGTAATTTTTACTGAGCCTTGCAGAAAGGTCACTCCACATATTCGCTGATTCCAGGAATCCATGGAGCAAAACAATGGGCATTCCCTCGCCCTTGTCGTTATAATTATCTTCAATCAAATTGGAGAACTATTATAGATTAACAGTTACAGGCTCGAGCATTTTTATGGATGCCTGGTAGATACTCTCAGGATCAAAACCACATTCTTTGTGAAGCTCAAGCTGTGTGCCATGCTCCACAATCTTGTCCGGGATCCCCAGTAGTTTTACCTCCGCGGAGTATCCGTTTGCAGCCATGTATTCCAAAATGGCACTTCCAAATCCACCGGTAATACATCCATCTTCTACAGTAATTATTTTCGAATAGGTTGTAAAGATGTGATCAAGCAATTTTTCATCAAGTGGCTTAACAAATCGCATATCAAAATGGCCAACTAAAATTTTCTCTTCATTAAGCCTTGTGGTTACTTCTACAGCATAATTTCCTATATGCCCTAAAGTGAGTATCGCAAGTTCATCACCTTCCTGTATGGTTCTGCCTGTTCCAATCTCAATTACTTTCATAGGTCTTTTCCAGTCAGGCATTACACCCTGACCCCTCGGATATCGAATCGTAAATGCAGTATGTTCGCGATCTTGTTGAGCAGTAAACATCAGGTTCCGCAGTTCTTCCTCATTCATTGGAGATGATACGATCATGTTTGGCAGGCAGCGCATATAAGCTACATCGTAAGCTCCATGATGTGTAGGGCCGTCAGCACCGGCAAATCCTGCCCTGTCTAAACAGAAATTCACAGGTAGATTTTGAATACATACATCGTGGACTACCTGATCATAAGCTCGTTGCATGAAGGTGCTGTAAATATTACAAAATGGAACCAATCCCTGTGTTGCCAATCCTGCTGAAAATGTAACTGCATGCTGCTCAGCAATTCCTACATCAAAAGTTCTTTCGGGCATAGCATTCATCATGATGTTCATTGAAGATCCTGAAGGCATGGCAGGTGTGATGCCCATGATCTTTTCGTTCTTTTCAGCTAATTCCAGGATTGTATGGCCAAATACATCCTGATATTTAGGAGGTTTTGGCTTTTCGTTTGCTACTTTAAATACCTCTCCCGTGATTTTATCAAATTTACCGGGAGCAGCATGCCATTTGGTCTGATCCTTCTCAGCTTCGGGAAATCCTTTGCCCTTTTGTGTAAGTACATGTAGCAATTTCGGGCCTCTGATTTCTTTAAGGTCATTCAAAACACTTACCAGATGATTCACATCATGGCCATCAATTGGTCCGAAATACCTTAAATTCAAAGACTCGAAAAAGTTACTTTGTTTAAGAAGAAATGATTTTATGGAATTTTCGAATTTTGATGCTATTTCCTGCGCATTGGGTCCGAATTTGCTCAGTTTTCCCAGGATGTTCCAAATTTCATCCTTCACCTTATTGTAGGTGGGCGAAGTAACGATATCTGTCAAATAATCCCTTAATGCTCCCACATTTGGGTCGATTGACATGCAATTATCATTTAGAATAATTAACAGGTTGGAATTTGAAACTCCCGCATTGTTCATTGCTTCAAAAGCAATGCCTCCGGTCATGGCACCATCACCAATTACTGCGATATGATGTCTGTCCTTTTCATTTTTATATTTTGATGCTTCGGCCATGCCAAGCGCAGCAGAAATTGACGTAGATGAATGACCTACTCCAAATGTGTCGTATTCGCTTTCTGATCTTTTAGGGAACCCGGCAATACCTTTGTAGTTTCTGTTGGTATAAAACTTATCTCGCCTTCCGGTCAGGATTTTGTGCCCATAGGCCTGGTGGCCGACATCCCAAACCAGTAAGTCTTTTGGAGTATTAAAGACATGGTGCAATGCAACCGTTAGTTCAACAACGCCAAGACTGGCTCCAAAATGACCACCATAAACTGAAACAATGTCAATGATATACTGTCTCAATTCTTCACTCAATTGAACAATTTGAGCAGGAGCAAGATGCTTCAGATCTTTAGGTCCGTCAATTTTTGCAAGTAGTTTACCAGGCTTGATCAACATTGTCCACTTGGGTTTATTGAAATATGCGCACTCTAAATTAATATTTCTGCACTGCAAAAGTACATTTTTTTTCCATTTCAATCGAATGAATCCTGAATCACATATCTTTGGATTAATTAAACATCTGTTTGCATTGAGTTTTCAAATTAAGCTACCCTTATTCGAAGGACCTTTCGATTTACTCCTGTTTTTTATCGAAAGGGATGAATTGGATATTTACGACATCCCAATTTCAACAATAACAAATGATTTTCTTGAGTATCTGAAACATCTGGAAAAAATGAATATGGAAGTTGCCAGCGAGTTTATTCTGGTTGCCGCAACTTTGATGCGAATTAAGGCCAAAATGCTACTTCCACGACCTGTTTTAGATGAGGAAGGGAAGGAAATCGACCCGCGTGAGGAGTTGATCCGACATCTTCTGGAATATAAAAAATTTAAATCTGTGGTAGGACCTTTTGCGGAACTCGAAGAGAGAAGGTTACAAATGGAACCCCGTGGTAACCTTCGAAAAGAAGCTAAGCAACTGGCCGAGAGTGTGAATGTTGAGTCTGAATTGCAGAATATTGATCTGTACAAATTGTTGAAAGTATATCAGAAAGTACTTGAGCGATACCAGATAGAGCAAAACAAACCTACGCACCAGGTTATTCAATATCCCTTTACGATTGCCAAACAAAAACAGCGGATTTTAGCTGATCTAACAAAGAAAGGAAGACTGTCGTTTGAAGACATTATACGGGAAACACCCACAAAAATTGCGGTGATATTTAATTTTCTTTCTATCCTGGAGATGTTGCAACTTCAACAAATAGCAATCAATATCGGGATGGGGTATAATAATTTCTGGATAGAGTTAAATGAAGAAACCCTGAAAGTATCCTAAGCGATCACAGACTTACTTATTTACAGCCAGGTAGTATTAGAATTTTTCAATTTCTGAAAAGAAAAACTTACCTTCTATCGCTGCATTATCATCAGAGTCAGAACCGTGCACTGCATTTGCTTCAATGGAAGTTGCAAATAGTTTTCGAATGGTTCCTTCGGCAGCCTCCTGTGGGTTGGTTGCACCAATAAGTTCCCTGAAATCTTCTACAGCATTGTCTTTTTCAAGGATAATTGGAATAATGGGCCCTGATGACATATACGCACACAAATCATTGTAGAAAGGTCTTTCTTTATGGATCTCGTAAAATTTGCCAGCATTCTCCGGTGAAAGTCTGGTGTATTTCATTGCCTTGATTTTAAATCCTCTTTCTTCTATCATTTTCAGTATTGATCCACTATTACCTGCTCCAACAGCATCGGGTTTTATCATTGTGAATGTCTTATTCTCAGCCATTTTGTTTAATTTATTTATGATGTAAAATCGAAGATGCAAAAATAAATTATCTATTCCAGAAATAGTTAAAAATCGAATAAGTTATCAAATCAATCAATGTTGATAATATTACCTTTCATTTTGCATTTCATTTAAACTTTAACAACTTTGCACACCCAAATTCAAAGTAGAAAGTATTAAGTGATTGTCGGCATCAAATTCAAATAATGCAAAAATTCAATAGTTTTAAAACTTTGTTGGAATCTTCGGCAAAGATCTTTATTACAACGCATGTTAAGCCGGACGCGGATGCTTTGGGTTCTTCATTGGGGCTGGCAATCTATCTCAAGAAAAAAGGACATGAAGTTCTGGTAGTTTCTCCGTCTGATTATCCCGGGTTTCTTAATTGGATGAATGGAAACGATGAGGTGCTCATTTATGAACCTAATAGCAAGGCAATAATTGACGCTTATATTGAAAATGCTGACCTTTTGTTTTGCATGGATTTTTCATCTCTCAATCGGATAAATGAATTAGGTGAAGTTGTAAGAAAAAGCAAGGCACCGAAAGTCCTGATCGACCACCATCTTGATCCCGAGGATTTTGCAGAATTTAACTTGTGGAGCACAGATGCAGCAGCTACCTCAGAACTTGTTTTTGAATTGATTGATGATTTAGGTGACAAGAACCTAATTGATCAATCAATCGCCGAGTGTTTGTACGCAGGTATCATGACCGATACCGGATCGTTCAGGCACTCAAATACTACCCAAAATGTCCACATGATTGTTGCCGAATTGATAAAATTAGGAGCTGATGTTTCGAAAGTTGCCAAATTGATTTACGATACGAACACAGTTGACAGGATCAGATTTCTTGGATTTGTACTTAGTGAACGGTTAACGATTCTACCCCAATACAAAACTGCTTACATGGCTATTCGAAATAGTGATTTAAAGCGGTTCAAGTCAAAAACAGGTGATACCGAAGGATTTGTCAACTATGCTCTTTCAATTAAAGGTATCAAATTTGCAGCGGTAATAATTGATATTGGTGAAGTTGTAAAAATGTCTTTTCGCTCTACCGATAATTTCTCTGTAAATGATTTTGCAAGAGATCATTTTGAAGGTGGCGGTCATAGAAATGCAGCCGGGGGAAAAACAGGTATTGGATTGAAAGAAACAGTTAATAAGTTTTTAGAGGTTTTGCCGGAATACCAGGAGCAACTAAATCCAGAGATAAAACAATACTCGAATGAACAATAAAATACTGAAATATATTTTCACATCAACAATTTTCGCAATTGTGATCCTTGTACAATCATGTAGTGATTCTGAATTTCAGACAACAGAATCGGGTCTGCAATTTAAATTTGTAAAAGATGAAGGGGGCCCTTCACCTGAAAATGGTAATGTGCTGGTAATGAATGTAAGTTACCTGGATGAATCAGGCCAAATCATTTTTTCAACTTCCCAGGCAAACGGACCAATGGCTATTGGATACAACGATTCCCTTTTAAGCAGAATGGGAGGATTAGAAGAAGGGCTAAAAATGATAAAAGGAGGCGACAGCATCATTTTACAATATCCCATAGAAGATTTGTTTGAGGGCACATTTAACATGCCCCTGCCTGATTCAATTGAAAGAGGTTCAAAAGTTTTGGTATGCATTGGTCTGCAAGACGTATTTACACCCGATGAATTTACCAAATACCAGCAAATAGAAAGCGAAAAACTACAAGCTGCTTATCTTGAAAAATCCAGGGCAATGATTGATTCTGATGGTGAAAAGATTGATGCTTATCTTTCTGAGAAAGGCATTGAAGCTATAATTGATAAATCAGGACTTCGATATACCATTCTTTCAGAAGGAACTGGGGACATCCCTCAAAATGGAGAAACCGTCAGGGTGAACTATGCAGGAAAATTATTGGATGGGACGATGTTTGATACAAGCATTGAAGAACTGGCTAAAAGCGAAGGGATAGTAAATCCTGGAAGAACATATGAACCCTATCAATTTCCATTAGGAACAGGTTCTGTAATCAGAGGGTGGGATATTGGAATTGGCCTTATCAAGGAAGGCACAAAAGCAGTATTATATATTCCATCACCCATTGGCTATGGCGATCGCGGATCGGGAGCAACTATACCACCGAACGCAATCCTTATTTTTGATGTTGAATTAGTTGAAGTAGTAAAATAATTAAATAATTGAGATGAAAAAATTTACAATAATAATAATCGCATCAGTGCTTGTATTGACAGGTTGTATTAAAGATGACGAGGTAATCACACCTAGTGAACAGCTTGAAATCGACATTGCCATTATTGATTCGTACTTGGGTGATAACAACATTACAGCCCAGGTTCATGAATCGGGATTGAGGTATGTAATTCATAAAGAAGGATCCGGGTCAAGTCCAACAATTAACGATGTTGTAAAAGTCGATTATAAAGGTTCACTGTTGTCAGATGGAACTGTTTTTGACCAGGCAAGCGGAGCTGAATTCGCATTAAATCAATTGATACTTGGATGGCAGATTGGATTTACTTTGTTAAAGGAGGGATCCGATGCGACATTATACCTTCCATCTGGGCTGGGATATGGAACGAGGGGTTCGGGTAACAATATACCCCCCAATGCCAACCTGATTTTTGATGTTACCCTGATCAGTGTCAAGTAATAACCCTGCAAAGCAGACGCTCTATTTTGCTTCTAAAAATCAAAATAAGATTGTTGAAGTGCGTCAAATGCTTGCAGAAAGGTTCACTATCCTGGGCCTGGATGAATTGGCTCCCGGAGTCGATATTCCAGAAACCGGGAGTACGCTTGAGGAGAATTCCCGAATCAAGTCATCGTACCTGCACCAACATTATAATATAAATTCGTTTGCAGATGATACCGGTCTGGAGGTGGAGGCTTTAAATGGAAAACCAGGTGTGTATTCCGCAAGATTTGCCGGAGAACCACCGAATGATGATCAAAATGTAGATTTATTGCTAAGCTCACTCGAAGGAGTTGAGAATCGACGAGCACGATTCCGAACGGTAGTAACCTTAATTTTGGATAGCAAAGAATATCAGTTTGAAGGAATTGTTTATGGAGCTATCAGCCTCGAAAGGAGAGGAGTTAATGGCTTTGGCTACGATCCTGTGTTTATGCCCGAAAATTCTGACAGAACTTTTGCACAGATGAACCCACTTGAAAAAAACAAAATAAGTCATCGGGGTATCGCCATGCGAAAATTTGCGGATTATCTATTATCTTAATGTCCGTGAATAAAAATCCATTTATAATTGGAATTACAGGAGGAAGTGCATCGGGCAAAACACTTTTCCTGACCCATTTACTTCGTTCGTTTAACTCCGACCAAATCTGTCTTATTTCACAGGATAATTATTACCTTCCCCGTGACCGACAACCAAAAGATGAGAACAATGTATCCAATTTTGATACACCCCAATCCATTGATTTTGACGGGTATATTAAAGACATTAATGATCTTGTGAAAGGGATACCTGTCTCAAGAGAGGAATATACTTTTAACAATCCCGGCGTGAAACCTAAAATCCTTAAGTTTCATCCGGCACCAGTAATCGTTGTAGAAGGAATATTTGTTTTTTATCATAAGAAGTTGTCAGACCTGCTTGATTTAAAAATATTTATTGACGCAAAAGAACACATCAAGCTTAAAAGAAGGATTATTCGCGACAAGGAGGAGCGTGGTTATGACCTCGATGATGTCCTTTATCGTTATGAACAACATGTAATTCCTACTTTTGAAAAGTATATTTTACCCTACATCCATGATTCGGATTTGGTTATCCCAAATAATCAGAATTTTGATAAGGCCGTGGATGTGTTGATTACCTACCTGAAATCAAAGGTTTAAATTGCCAGGCATACAAACTATCAATAAGATTAGTTAACTTTGTGGCCCGATATGGAGAAATTAATATTCATATTAAAAACGGCCAGAACAAATAGATTGTTAATCACTATGTTATTAACACTATTGGTTTTTACGCAGCAAGCACATAGTACCCAACTGTATCAAAATGGATTTGAAAGTTTTGATGGTTCAAGATGGGAAATGGATTCAGATAAATCCAATGAAGAAGATAGCGATTCCAAAGAAACCACAGTTGCTATTAACCATTCTCTTATGTCTTCTCCTGTACAAGGCAATGTTCCTCATGTCTTTTATGAAATAATGGATATTGAATACGATATTGAAGGAGAAGGATACAATATATATCAGGAGATAATTGATCCAGATGCACATCTGAGAATATTATTTCGAAAGGTTATCTCCCCGAATGCACCATAGATAACAATCAGAACTCTTAGCTGTATTTTTTCTACAGCTCAACTTCATTTATCTATCAAAATATTTAACAGTAAAAATTAATTAAAATGAGAAATAAAGGCGTAATTGTATTGTTGACAGTAATAATCTCATTTCTGTGTATTTATTACCTGTCGTTCACAGTTATCTCAAGAGGTATTCAAAAAGACGCGGTTGAATTCGCTACGGATGATTCAGGTATTATTGATTTGAGTAAAAAGCAACAATATCAGGATTCTATCTGGAACGAGCCCGTTTACAATCTGTTCGGGGTAGATTATACTTACAAAGAAGTTAAAGATACGGAACTTAACCTTGGACTTGACCTTCAGGGTGGTATGCATGTAGTACTCGAAGTAAGTCCGGTTGAAATTCTAAAAGGATTGAGTGGGAATAATGAAGACAAGGATTTTCTTGCTGCAATTGCAAGTGCCCGGGAATTACAAAAATCCAGTCAGTCATCATTTGTCGATCTGTTTTACGATTCTTATCAGGAAATTAGCCCTGGTGGAAGACTTGCAGAAATTTTCGCCAATTCTTCAAACAGGGGAAAAATCAGTTTCAACTCTACGGATGAT
>CAZONK010000104.1:0-12046 GCA_964581095.1 uncultured Roseivirgaceae bacterium | reverse complement strand
GAAAAAAGCCGATAATAAATCGCTTTATGATTTGCTGAAGAAACTAGACTGTGAAAGGTTAAAAAACTTGTACTAAGACCACAGGATATATTTTATTATCAAGGTAGAAGAAGAATCATGGCTGACACAGCTCTGAGGCTAAGTATGTAAAGTAAGTAGATCTTTGAAACTCTACTTATACTGAAACTGTTGGCTTGGTTTTGAAAATTTATCACTCATTCTTCAACACCTCTGCAGGATTCCGTAACGCGGCTTTTAATGCATGAAAACTGACTGTTGTGAGGGCAATGATCAATACAATCCCGGCAGCAAGTAAAAAATGTATAGGTTTAATAGTAGTATGGTACGCGAAATTTCCAAGCCAGTTATTCATCACATAGAGTGTGGTGGGCACAGATAGTATTGCCCCGATAAGGACCCTTTTCGTAAACAACATCGAAAATAGCAAAACAAGGTTTGAAACGGAGGCCCCCAGCACCTTCCTGATACCGATTTCCTTGGTTTTTTGTTCAATCATAAACAAAATTAGCCCGAATACACCCAGCCCGGATATCAGAATTGCCAGGGCGGTAAAATAAATAAACAGTTTTCCCAGGGTATTTTCAGTTTTGTAGAGGTTATCATATCTTTCATCAAGAAAACTATATTCAAAAGGGAGGGAGGGTACCTGGTTTTTCCATATTTTTCCCAGTTTTGATAATGTATTGCTTATATCACTTGTTTGTATATGGATGGCAAGCTGGCCATAACTTTGAACTCCGCTCCAGGGTTTTTTCGTAATCACAAGCGGGGATATTTTCTCCCTTGCCGATGTAAAATGAAAGTCTCTGACAACCCCGATTATCGCATGTTCGGTTCCATTGCGTTCGATAATTTTACCAATTGCTTCATCCCAACCCATCATGGCCGCAAGCGTTTCATTAACAAGGAATGCTTCTTTATCGGATTCCAGTTCCGGATTAAAATTTCTGCCTGATACCAGCTCCATACCCATCGTTTCGAGATACGTTTCATCAATATCCAGCGCGTTAAACATCGTTGGATGTTCTGCGCCTTCGGGAACATAACCGTTACTGGTAAAACCATGCCCTGGTACCTCGGTGGAGGCCCCTGTTTGGACGACTTCGGGCAGCGAACGGAAACCCAGCATCAGGCTTTTATAACTCTCCCGGGCTTGTTTGTTAATAAGTGGTACTGTGATAATATTTTCTTTTTGGAAACCCAGTTCCATATGTTGTACGAACCCAAGTTGTGAATAGATGATGGCCGTACTGGAAATAAGCGCTACCGAAATCATAAATTGAAAAATTACGAGGGATGTTCTGAATGTTGATTTGGATTCAGTTTTATCCTTATTCATCATTTGTGCGGGAGAAAATGAAGAAATGACATAGGAAGGATACGATCCTGAAATGATGACAGAAAAGATCAGGATAGTGAAGAGCCCGCCGGAGAACCAAAAATCGGAATAGGATAATTGCAGGGATTTATCAAGGATCGCATTGAATGCCGGCAGTATAAGTTCAATTGCAATCACAGCGATTACAAGGGCCACAAAAGCCTGGACGAGTATTTCACCAAAAATTTGTAAAACAAGCTGGTTTCTGGAAGCTCCGGCCACTTTTTTAATCCCTATTTCAATAAATCGTTTTGATAATTGGGCAGTAGTAAGATTTATGAAATTAATACATGCAATGAGTATAATAAATATTCCTATGGCTGAAAAGAGGAAAACCATTTGCATACTGCCCCCTCGTTCTATCTCATAACTTTTGGAATGCAAATGAATATCTGATACAGGACGCAGGGCAATATCTTCACGCCAATTTGCCGCTGCCAGTTTCTTGTTCAGGGGTTCCCACATAAAACCAGGAAACCTGGACTTGAGGTTTTCCAGGTCTGTTTCGGGCAGCAATCGTACGTATGTATAAAATGAATAATTACAATCCCATTCCATGCAATGGGTTGCAGGGTAAAGGGTAGGGAAGGAGATAAACCCCTGGTATTTGATATGGGAATTTTCAGGGGCGGGTTGAATAACCCCCGTAATTTGCAAGGATATGGTACCATCATAAAGTATGGTTTTACCAATCGGTGGTTCATCGCCAAAGAGGGTTTTAGCCGCTGATGAAGTAAGTACAACGGAGTTTGGATTTCGTAAGGCAGTGGCGGGATTTCCTTCGGTCAGCTCAAATGAAAATACATTAAAAAGCCCGCTGTCAGCATAAAATATATTATCCAGGTTGATAAAACCATTATTCACGAAGGTCGTAATCTCTGTTGGTCCCCGAAAACGAACAAAATCGGTGATTTCCGGAAAATTATCAACGAGGGCCGGGCCAATAGGCATCTGTGTGATCGATGAAGTCTCTTCCAGTGTATTGTCCTGATAATTGTCCAGTTCTATCCGGTAAATATTTTGATAGTTATCGTGAAAACGATCATAGGTCATTTCATTTTTTATCCATAATAAGATCAGGATTGCACATGTCATGCCAACAGCCAGCCCTGCTATATTTATGAATGAAAGGGTCTTGTCACGCGAAAGTTTCCTTAGGGCAAGTTTTAAACTGTATTTAATCATAGGGGAAATTTTAAGAGGTCTTCCATCTTTTTAACTTAGGTAAAGTGTTCTTTGCAAGCATATAAGCATCGCCCTTTGACATTTTTAATTTTGCAGTAGCTATGGCAACCAGCTTATTTGTCTGATCCTCCAGTGTAAGATCCGGGTTCCTGAAGGCTCCATCCCCGTAACAGAATTTACAATATTCCATGTTGGAGCTTTTGTCTTTCTCTAACCCCCTGACATCATTCGTCAAAGGCATTCCACAACTCTGGCATATTGATTTTTTCATAGTTTAGCTATTTTATTCATACCTGAGACTTTCAATAGGATTGCGTGCTGATGTTTGGATAGACTTCCAACTTACCGTGATAATGGCTATTGCTATGGTAAAAATCAAAACTGACACGAAATAAACAGGTGAAAGGTTTATTCGCTGTACGAAAAAACTCAGTACAGCTTCCATTGCCAGCCAGGCAAAAGGAATCGCAATCAGGTTTGCAAGAATAATCAGTTTAATAAAACTGCCAGAGAGCAGGTAAGTAATTGTTGAAGTGGAGGCACCAAACACTTTTCTTATACCGATTTCTTTGCTTCTTTGCTCAGCCGAAAATGTCGCCAGCCCAAACAGACCCAGGCATGAGATAAAAATTCCAAATAAATTGAAGTACACCATCAACCTGTTGATTACACCACTTTTAGAAAATACTTTCGGAATATAATTTTCAAGGAAATGATATTCCAAAGGGAAGTCTGGATTATTTGCCGCCATAACCGATCTGACATGGTCAATAGTGGCATTATTATTACCTGGAATGGTCTTGATGAATATGTAATCTTCAACTTTACCAAAAGGTATTATCAGCGCATCTCCACCAATTGTAAATGGAAAGAAGGTAAAATCTTTCATCACCCCAATGATGGTATAGGTATTATTCCAGAATCTGAATTCTGCGCCAATTGGATCGGTAATGCCAAGTACATCCAGTACTTCCTGATTAACGATTATGGCAGAACTATCAGCCGGAAAGTCTTCAGAATAAAATCTACCTTTCGACATCCCAATATCAAAAGTTTTATCAAAGTCATGGCCAACAATCAATACCCTTGCCAGTGTACTATTATTTATTCCGGGATTACCCCATTCAATTTCACCGTATTCCACAAAACTTGGAATGGAAGAGGCACTGGTTACAGAGGTAATCCGGGATGATTCAAGAAGACCGGTCTTGATCAATTCATAGTTTTCTTCACTTTCGCCCCGAACAGGGACATAAATTATATTTTCTTCATTTAACCCATGGTCAGTTGTGTCCAAAAACAGGAATTGTTTGATCATTATTACGGTGACAATCAGGAAAAAAGAAGTAAAAGTAAATTGTGTTACCACCAATACTTTCCTTAGAAATTCACCCTTTTTACTTCCCTTTCCTTTTTCTTTCAAAAGTTTCGATGGAGAGTGTGATGATAGAACAAAGGCCGGGTAGAGTCCTGATAAAATTGTTGTAAAAACAATTAATAGACCTAATGCCAGTATAAATTTTGGATCAAAATAGTTAAAACCCAGATTGGAACCCGTAAGAATATTAAATTCAGGCAAGAAAATTTCAACCAGGATGATCGCCAGCTGGGTTGAAATTAAAATGGTGAGTAAAACTTCTCCCAGGAATTGAATAATTAATTTTTTCCGAGTCGCCCCTTCCACTTTGCGTATTCCAACTTCTTTCGCACGATTTATTGACATGGCTGTGGTTATATTTATAAAGTTGATACAGGCAATCAGAAGAATCATTAGGGCAATACCTGCAAAAGAATAAACAGACATATAATTTCTGCTTTCACCGTAAAGGTGCACCCTGCCCAGCGGAACAATAAACTGTGTGCTTTCCAGTACCGGATCGAACTGCCCCTGGATGTAATCGGTTATCTTCTCGTTGATATTTTCAGCCCTGGCATTGTTTTCAAGAAGCAGATAGGTATTGTACATGGTACCTCCAAACCCTTCGATGTAATACCCAAATTGAGGCATCATGGAAAATGGTAAGATCATATTAAATTGAATATGCGAATTATGCGGGATTTCAATCACCCCTGTAACATGCATATCAAATGAATGATCAAGTTTGAGGGTGCTGCCCAGCACCTGCTGATTTTCCCTCCAGTCAGATCCGAAATATTTCTCGGCCATCGCTGATGTAATTACAATGGAACCTGGTGTATTCAATGCTGTTCGGGGATCGCCAGCGATAAAATTGAAGGAAAAAATCTCAAAAAACGAAGAGTCTGCTGCACTTATATTTGTTTCAATAAATGATTTTCTGTTGTTATTAACATCAGGATTTGTAACCAATAATTCATGAACATGCCCATACCTGGTCACATCTGCAATTTCAGGAAACCCTTCCTTTAAAGAATACGCATAAGCACCCCCGGTACGATCGGATGTATATTCACCACCCTCAAATTTCACCCTTTGCTGGACCTGGTATATCCGATCCTTTTTCAGGTGAAAATCATCGAAACTTATTTGATCATACACAGAAATTAATATGATGATGGAAGTTGCCATGCCCAGGCTCATGCCGGCAATAGTAATCATTGTATATCCCTTGTATTTTAATGCATGGCGAATAGCCATTTTAAAAAATTGTTGTATCATTTTATTTTGTTTGTCCTTATTTTGGCAAGTTCAATGCCATTAATGTAAAAAACTAGTAATCAACAATATACAAAGCTATACATTATTTGATTGTTGGAAAAACCAACAGTTATGTATGGAAAACCAACACCTTTATCTGGTCCAAAACAAGGTTAGTTTTATTTTTAATACCATTAGGTATAAAGGTATATCAGGCATCCAATCAGTACGAGGAAGGTTGCAATTACCAGAAATCCCATTCTTTTGTTTATGTTGAATGAAACACCAATCATACTGAAGGTTGCCCCATAAAAGAAAATTATGTAGGGAATGTGAATAGCAAGAATTTCCCTGAAGGGTATTTTTAAAATATAGTCTAACAAAATTTCCAGAAAAAGATAGAAAAGGATAAAACCATGCGATACAATAATCTTTTTCTCTGCTTTGGATTTCCAATACCCTACAAATGTGTATAGGAATGGAAAAACTGTTAATACGATAACAGCTCCGAACAACTGCACAAGAAATTGATTATCCAGCTTTACAGAGATGTAGAGCACACTTACAAAAAGGTTAAAAATGATCGAAGTACCTATAAAAACGAAATTGATTAATCCGTATGAACTGTTTGGCTTCGTTTCCATAGTTTTAACGAATATATTACTTACTCATGTATTTTCAATTTTGAAATTTGTTTTAAATATCTGATCTGGTTTTGTCACAGTTATTTTAACCAGAATAGTTCTTGGTAAAGGCACAAATTCCCTCAAAACCTGATAAGGTTGCAATATGATTACATGGACTGAACTTCAAATGTTTTTGAGTCTTGTTATAAATATTATAAAAATAATTGTTGGAAAAACCGACAGTTGTGTATGAATATACAACACCTGCAACTATTTTTATTAGTAAATTAAATGAAATGATGGATAAAGGTAAAATACTCATCGTGGATGATAACGAGGAACTATTACTTGCATTAAAACTGATGATTGCCCCTCATTTTTCACTTGTGCAAACAGAAACCAACCCCGAAAGTATTCCTAACCTGTTAAAAAAAGATTTTGATATCGTGTTACTCGATATGAATTTTAAGGCAGGCGTAAATACAGGCAATGAAGGATTGTACTGGTTGCGAAAAATAAATGATCTCAACCCGTCAGTTTCTGTCATATTTATTACCGCGTATGGTGATTTGGATCTGGGTGTTAAATCAATCAAGGAAGGCGCAGCGGATTTTATCCAGAAATCATGGGACCAGGATAAAATATTGTCAACCATCATAGCTGTTTATAAGCTGAACCAGTCCAAAAAGGAGATCAGCAGGTTACGCAAAAAACAGAGCCATCTGAAATCCACTTTGGATGCCGGCTATATCTTCTATAAAGGAAGTTCTCAGGTGATGCAAAAAGTGTATGAAACTATTGACAAGGTAGCACCAACGGATGCAAATATCCTTGTGCTGGGAGAAAACGGGACCGGAAAGGAGCTGGTTGCCCGGGACATTCATCATCGGTCATCCCGTAGAGACGAGATATTTGTAAAGGTGGACCTGGGGGCTTTGCATGAAAACTTGTTTGAAAGCGAGCTGTTTGGCCATGAAAAAGGGGCATTTACCGATGCCAAACAAAACAAAGCCGGAAGATTTGAAATTGCATCGGGAGGCAGCTTGTTTCTGGATGAAATCGGTAATTTAACTTTACCCTTGCAGAGTAAATTGCTTTCGGCCATCCAAAACAGGGAAATTATACCTTTGGGGGCATCAAGGCCTATTCCCATAGATGTGCGATTGATTTGTGCCACCAACAAACCGCTGTATGAAATGGTAGAAGAAGGCGCTTTCAGGGAAGATCTGCTCTACAGGATTAACACTATCCAGGTTGAAGTTCCACCATTGCGGGAGAGGGGAGAAGATATTCCCCACCTTGCCAAACTTTTCCTTCATGATTTTGCGGCAAAATATGCTAAATCAGAAATGACGATCAGCAAACTCGCCCTTGAAAAAATTTCAAAATATCCCTGGTATGGAAATGTACGTGAACTCTCACACGGTATTGAAAAAGCGGTAATTCTTTCCAATTCAGAAGTGTTGAAATCGGGAGATTTCAATTTTAACGCGCGGTCAGGTGAATCTTCAGGGTTAAAAGATTCCTATAATATTGCCGAAAATGAAAAAAAGTTAATTAAAGATGCGTTAAATAAATTTGAGTGGAACCTGAGCAGGACTTCCAGGGCACTTGGAATCAATAGGTCAACACTTTACGATAAAATTAATAAATATGGCCTCTAGAAACTTTACAATAAAAGTCATTTCCATTGTTCTGCTGATGGCCATCACATCCGTTGGTTTTCTTTATACGTTTAACAAGCCATTTCTTGTTGTTACTAATCTATCGCTGGGCGTGCTTTGGATCATTGAAATCGTTTACCTGATATATACGGTCCGTAAAACCAACCGCGATCTTACCCTTTTTCTGGAGTCGGTTAAGTTTGATGATGACACACTGGTGTTTAAGAAAGAAAGCGATTCATCTTTTAAAAAGTTACATGAAGAGTTCAACCGTATAATGCGTGATTTGAGCAGCGTGAAAGCAGCGAAAGAGGTAGAGCATCAGTATTTTTTGAATACGATTACCCATGTGCCGGCAGGACTGATATCTTTCAATCAGGATGGCGATATTGAAATATTGAATACAGCTGCTGAAAATCTACTTAATATTAAGGGATTACGAAATGTGAAAGAGCTTAACCGGTTACATGAAGGGTTTGGTGACCATGTATTTCAGATGGAATCGGGTCAACATGATGTATTAAAAGTAAAAATAAAGCATGAACTGCTGGCGCTGTTAATACGGGTGTCAGAATTCAAGCTTGAAAGCAATCCCATTAAGCTGGTGTCTTTTCAAAACATTCGGCCCGAGCTGGAAGAGGAAGAAATTATTGCATGGCAAAAGCTGATCAGGGTCCTGTCCCATGAAATCATTAACTCCGTGAGCCCTATTTCATTGTTGTCTTCCTCGATGATTCAAGATCTTGAAAATGAAATATTGAATTCACCAAAACAAGATAAACAAAAGACTGAGACATCCCTTGAAAGCCTCCGGGCCATTCAAAAAAGGAGCGAGGGTTTGAAACGTTTCGTAGAAAACTATAAAAGTATCGCCAAAATACCAGAGCCCAAATTTTCAGTTATCAGGATAAAAGAACTTGTAGAGCAGGTGCATATTTTAATGAAACGTGATCTTGAGAAAGAATCGATTGATTTTTCATTTAATGTGTTGCCCGATAGCCTCGTAATTACAGGGGATGAAAAATTGCTGGAGCAGGTACTGATAAACCTGATGAAAAACGCCATGCAGGCCCTGACAGATCAGGAAAACAAATCCCTTGAAATTACGGCCTTTGAGGTTGGTACTTCTCCCTGTATCCAGGTGAAGGACAACGGGCCGGGTATCGCTGAATCAGAAATGGACAATATCTTCTTACCATTCTATACGACCCGGTCGGAAGGGTCAGGAATTGGGCTCAATTTGTCGAAACAAATTATGAGGGCCCACAAGGGAAACCTGACTGTTGAATCGAGGAAGGGGAGTACAGTATTTTCGCTGATGTTTTAAGCAACAAAGCACCAATAGAGTTTACTATTTATAGCAAAAGAGCCAATTTATCCACCTCTCGCATACTACGTTTTGTATGCTAATTGTCAGGTTAAAGCTGACTTATTTACTACGATTAATAAAAGCCGTTATTTTAAAGATGTGTATAAAAAACAAAAAAATACAACACACCAATAATAAAACACAATTTGGTCCTATATTTAGGGTAAAAACAAGTACCCATAATGCTTCTAAAAGGCATAGAGTACCCAATACACATACGTTGGCAACAAGCCATATAGCCCAAATTTGAGTGATAATTGTATATTTGGATATGGAAAAGGTAAAACATCGAGAAGAACTTTTAAGAAGAATCAAAAACATTGAAGATAAGGATGTTATTGATGAAATATATCGCTTGCTTGAAATAGATTTTGATGATTCTATTTATCAATTGAATGAAGCTCAACAAAGAGAAATTGAGCAAGCACGACAAGAAATTAAACGTGGTGAAGGGATTCCGTCTGAGCAATTGAATAAGGAAATTGATGAATGGCTAAAGAAGTAATTTGGTCACTCTTAGCCAAGCAAAAACGAATAGAAATCCTCCAATTTTGGATTGAACATAATCAATCTAACACCTACAGCCTTAAACTCAATGAACTATTTAAGGAATCTGAACAAATAGTTTCCAAATATCCTCATATAGGTTAACTAACGAATGATAAAAAAGGAAGATTCAAAATCATTCGTGATTATTCGATGTTTTATGAATATGTTGGTAATAAAATATACGTTCTCACAATTTGGAGCAACAAACAGGATCCCAAAAAATTAAAACTTCGATAAGAGCTAATCAGGCCTGCTGCTAACAGGGGGCAGGCTACATAGCGGTCTCCAGCCGGTTGCATGGTGCAGTTCTTTTTGCTAGCTTTATTACCGGGGACAGTGATTCAGGTAGTTAACCCCGCTACGTCGCCTAGCCCCCATTTGTTATTTTGAAGATGTGTATAAAGAACAAAAAAATACAACACGCCAATAATAAAATACAATTTAGGCCTATATTTAGAACAAAAACGGAAGGTATAATGCTGCACATCTGACCTGAATTCTCAATCTGGTAAAAAAAATATTTTTCCAGGCAACCTTTTCTGGAGTAACCAGGTTCTATAAATGAAAGACCTTAACTGTGAAAGAATTGATCCTGAATGAAGAAGAACTGGTAAAACGGTGCAACAAGCATGACCGACATGCACAGGAGTTCCTTTTCAACCAGTTCTACAAAGATCTTTACCTGGTTGCAATGCGCTATTTGAGTGATCATCATGATGCCGAGGATGCTATTATCCAATCATTTGCACGGGTTTTCAAAAGTTTGAAGAACTTTTCCTATAAAGGACAGGGTAGCCTCGGAAAGTGGGTACGTACAATTTTGATCAATGAATCGATCCGGTTGCTAAAAAAACGGAGCCTTATTCAGTTTAATGAGGATGTTAAATACCTGGAATTTCAGAATTCAGATGCGAACGGATTGCAACAAATGCAGGCATCTGACATTATCCGAATGATTGAAAAACTACCAACGGGGTATCGAACTGTCTTTAATTTATTTGTTATCGAAGGATATTCCCATAAGGAGATTGCCAATACGTTAAGTATAAGTGAGAATACATCGAAAACGCAATTGAAAAAAGCACGACATCATCTAATGAATAATATTAATAAAGAGAGAGCCTATGGAACCAACTGACATTGATAAAATCATCACGAATAAGCTTCAGGAAAGCAATGATTTGCATCAACACGAAATGGATACAGCAAAGCCATTCGTATGGTCTGCAGTGCAGAATAAAATTGGAAGGAAGAGATCATTAACATGGGTTCATCTTGCGGCTGCTGTTGTGCTTCTGCTGATTACTTTTTCCTTCTTTTTCAACAGTGCCCAGCGAGGACATAAAAAGGAACTCAGCCTGCTCTCCGATAAGATTGATCAATTACAAATTAATTACTCATATCAAGGAGAATTATTAGGTTCTAAGGATAATCAAATACATACATTACATGATGAACTCAAGAACATAGAATTACAACTTGTAGATCTTCAGCAGCAAAAACCGTTATCTGCAAAAGAAACAATTGTATATCGAACCGATACAGTTTATTTAACACAGGTTGAATATATCACCGCTGTTTCGGAGCCTGTTGAAGCTGAAGAAGTACCACCTGGTACTTCAGAGGATCAAGTTGAACAAATAATAAAAACTACAGTTAAGGAAAAGGGAACAGATGCTGCCATTTATCCCAGCAACTCCATCCAGGCTAAAAATCAGCAATCTGAAACTCTTAAATTTAAATTCGGATCCTTCGTGGCAAGAAAGGATTAATACAGGGAAAACAATAAATATTAATTAAAAAATGAACGTAATCAATAAAATTACTATGAAACATCTATGTCTGATAATTACAATATTAATTCCAACATTTGGCTTTGGCCAGGCAATCGGTGACTCTGTGATCGTCTATGTCGACAATCGTGTGGAAATTAAGGTAGCGGTACCTGATTACATTGACCTTAAATCCTCTGACAAACCAACTACTGTCCTGAGGGATTTCCAGCGGATGTTACCTGGTATTGAGGACCAGTTATCTTCCGTCAATGCTGATTTGGTTAAATATTCAGGGGGATCGCTTACGGTGGAACCGGGCGATCCAAAGGTTTTTTACCTGGTAAAAGATGGAGAACCAAGCAATACCGGTTTCAGGGACAGGGCAATCCTGGCTGGGGAAGGGTTTACAATATTTATTACAAGCTCAGACTTATCAAAGATTGATGACCTGTCTCTTTCAAACTGCCTTGAAAAAGCAATTGCGATACTCCCCGCCAAGAGAAATTGGTCAATGTCGCTTTATTATGAATGTGTAGATGGAAATATAAAAGAAATTGAAGGAAAGCTTAATAAACAGCTGGATCAAATTGAATTAACAGCCGGGGTTGGTGCGGGTTTGGTAAAAAACACCTGGGTTACTGATCTGTCCTTTCAAATTGCTCTTCGGTTTAATCGTAAGGGGGTACTGAGTTATGCCCCTTATATTTCCTCTAACCTCGTATTTGATTTTGATACCGAGAGTAATATTAATGTAAGTACTTTCCTGAACCTCGGTTATCGATGGAATGTAGATAAAAAAGCTGATAAGCCAGAATGGCTGGGAGTTGAACTTGGATATTTAATTGTAAAACGAGGTGATTTT
>CAZONK010000103.1:8372-12085 GCA_964581095.1 uncultured Roseivirgaceae bacterium | reverse complement strand
TTTTTCCGGGTGACCCAAACATCATAACAGGATCCTCAACTGATTCACTTACTACTACAATACTGGTGAAAGTATGTCCTTTGTAAATGATATCAGCATGAATTTCATCACATAACAATAAAACATTTTGCTTGACGCAAATTGTCAATACTTTTGTTAATTCTGCCTTTCCCCATATTTTCCCAACAGGATTATGTGGACTGCAAAGGATCAATATTTTGTTTGCAGGTTCGGCCGCCTTTTCTTCGAGATCATCAAAATCGATTTGATATTTCCCATCTGTTTCAATAAGTTTATTAGTGATCACTTTTCTCCCCAACGGACGAATACAGGATTTAAATTCCTGGTAAACGGGTGGTTGAATAATAACGCCATCACCGATGTCTGAGAATTCATCAATTGCTGCGGCAATTCCTGTGAGCACGCTTGTTGTAAATATAATATTAGAAGGTTCCAAAGTAACCCGGTGCCTGTTTCGATACCAACCGGACAGGCTTTCCTTAAGTTCCATGGTTTTGTAACGGTATCCATAGACACCTGATTCTACAGTTTTCAATAAGGCTTCCTTAACAGGAGGAGGGCATAAAAAATCGGTTTCAGCTACCCAAAAGGAAATAATATCTTCGCTCCCATATAGCGAATTGAGATAATGTGGGTTGAATTTTACAAAACCCGATCTGTCAATTTCGACCGGTTGATCAAAGATATTCTTCATTGTTGTTTATTATTTCTTCATGAAACGAGCCAGGTCTGCCTCAGCTGCTATGAATCCGAATGCAGGCCAGTTATTTCCTTCAACTACTTTTTCAAATACAGATATTGCCATTTCTTTGTCGTTATTGTAATAATACCAATTGCCTACTCCATACCCTTGTGTGGCGAAGGTGAGTGATGCATCAGATGCATCCTGATTAATATTCAATAGTGAATCAGGAGATACTATTCCCTTGTACATTAATAACCGTTGATAGTAAGAATTATTCTCTATCAAATCCATATTTGGCTTGATTCTTTGAAGGATTTCTTCTGCTTGCAACGTGTGATCCAACCTGCTGTAGATCATATATAACCAATCTGAACTGGCCACAAGGATATCATTATTATCAGACATTGCATAACACACAAGGTAGGCATCCAATGCCCTTTCAAACTCCCCATTCAAATAGTAAGCCAGCCCAAGGTGGTAATAAATGTTCCATTGGGTGGTGGTGAGAGGTATGTTCATTTTGTTTGGAAGACCATCTGGTTCTGTTATAGGTTCAGATCCCTCAGCTAATACAGCAGCACGATTGAGGTCTGCAATGGCACGGTCAAATTTTCGCAAGGTAATATAGCGGTGGCCACGATGACGCAGAAGTCGAAATGAATTTGGATGTTCTTCCAGACCTTTTGAATAGACTTCAATTGCTTGTCTGTAATGGCCCATGTAAGCAAGCCTGCGACCATACCATATAAGTGCCATCTCATTTTTCGGATGTGCCTTTGCAACCATTCGTGTATCCGTAAGTTTTCTCTTGAAATCCTTTTCAATTTCTGTAGATAAATGAGGAGGATAAAGGGAATCTCCCAACAGGGAAATACATTCCGGTTCAATCGGATTTTTATTAATATTTTGAGTGGAATCTTTGCTTCTACATGACATGAAGAGGATAGCAATCCCGAGTACACATATGATATTTCGCATAGAGATAATTTGTAGATGCAAAATATAAAGAAAGAAGAACAAAATGGCATGTCCTACATTTCTGTTTGTTGTGGAATCAATGTATTGATAAGAATGTAATTCCTCTGGGTTTTAATAGTAGGTGATTCCAAAAACCAATTTTTCGCGAAATTTTAGAATCATTATATTGAATCACCTAAATTAAGTTGAAATTGCAACCTGAATTCAAAATATGAACATACGCATTAAATTTTTGGGTGGAGCACGAACCGTAACCGGATCCAAATACCTCCTGGAGATTGATGATTTCAGACTATTGATTGATTGTGGTTTATTCCAGGGACTAAAACCTCTGAGGCTTCGAAACTGGGATGATTTTCCATTAGATCCTTCCACAATTAATGCGGTAATATTAACACACGCCCACCTTGACCATACAGGATATCTTCCACGATTATTTAAGCAGGGGTACAGTGGTCCGGTTTATTGCACCTCTGCAACAAACGACCTCGTTGAAATTTTACTGAAAGATTCAGCCAAATTACAGGTGGAAGAAGCTATATATGCAAGGAAAAAGGGATTTAGCAAGCATGAAAACCCACTACCCTTGTATAACAGTGAGGATGTTGACCTTGTATTGCCAAGAATGATTGGGATGGGTTATAATGAGGATATTCGTATTTCTGAAAATATTTCTATACGGTTTCTGAATGCCAGCCATATATTGGGTGCTTCCATGGTCGAACTTACTGTTACTGGGACGCATCAGGAGAAAAAATTACTTTTTTCAGGCGATATCGGACGGTTCCGTAATCCGCTATTGTTTCCTCCACAACTGGTAAAGCAATCAGACATTCTTGTTATTGAATCAACTTACGGAATTAAGAGTAATCCTTTCGTCAAACCGGAAGAAGAATTAGCCGAAGTAATCAATGAAACGATTAATCGAAAAGGATGCGTACTCATTCCCGCTTTTGCAGTTGGAAGGACCCAATTAATTCTTTACTATTTAAAAGAGTTACTTGACAGGGGTATTATTCCGGAAATACCGATTTATATGGATAGCCCGATGGCAATTACTACAACTAACCTTTATGAAAAACACTTTGAATTTCACCGTCTCGATAAGGAAGAAATGAAGTACGAGGAGTCGTTTATTAAATTGCGCAAAAACCTTCACATTATACAGAGCCAGGTAAAATCAATGGCATTAAACGAAATTAGCGAAAGGGCGATTATCATTTCTGCAAGCGGCATGCTAAATGGAGGTCGGATTTTACACCATCTATACCGAAGATTGCCAAGAGAAAATGATTCGCTTATATTGGTTGGTTATCAGGCAGAAGGTACACGCGGAAGAAGAATAGTGGATGGAGATAAGGAAATCAGAATATTTGGGCAGGAAGTTCCCATAAAATGCCATGTTTATCAAATCGATGGTTTTTCGGCGCATGCTGACAGGGAAGAATTGTATTTCTGGCTTGATCATTTTGAAAAACCACCCAAAAAAACATTTGTTGTACATGGTGAAGAAAAATCAGCGATCGGGTTTGCCATAAATATTAAGGAAAAATACGGGTGGAATACAGAGGCGCCTGGTTATCTGGATTCAGCAGAATTATTTAAAGGTATCTAAACAAATTTAAACTGATATGGAAAAACGTACAATAAGATATTTGTTTGCAGCTATTGGTATTTTACTTCTGACTATATCCGTTATTGATGCTCAACCGGCAACGGAGGAATTAGTGCAGGATCTTCGCTGGCGTAATATCGGGCCTGCCAATATGATGGGTCGAATTGCAGCAATTGATGCGCTTGATACTGATTACCGGCATGTACTGATCGCCTCAGCATCGGGAGGAGTTTATAAATCTAAAAATGGGGGCAACACATGGGAAACCATATTTGATGAATATGGAGTGGGTTCCATTGGATCGGTTACGATGCTACAGGCAAATCCGGATATTATCTGGGTAGGTACAGGGGAAGCTGCAAACAGAAACAGTTCCGGATGGGGCGATGGCATCTATAAATCTATTGATGGTGG